>JAAYAE010000071.1 GCA_012719555.1 Acholeplasmataceae bacterium
CCTTTATTGCTTTTGCTCCTGTTATGGTTATGCTCTCTATGGCTATGGGTTTAGATTCTATAACCGGTGCGGCAATTATTCTTCTAGGCGGTGCTGTGGGGTTTTCTACAGGAACTTTAAATATTAGCACTACTGTGGTGGCACAACAGATTGCTGAACTACCTTTATATTCAGGTCTTGGCTATCGCTCTTTTTGTTTTGTAGTTTACTACATAATAACTAATATATATTTAATTCGTTATGCCATTAAAATTAAAAAGCATCCGGAATTAAGTCCTATGTATGACTTGGACCAGCAAAGTGATTTAAAAGGAAAGGCAGATCTTAATTCGTTTGGGGAAATGAATTTGCGCAAGGCTCTTATTTTTTTAAGTTTAATTGTGTCTATGGGGGCTATTGTCTACGGTTGTATTATGCTTAAGTGGAATATGCCTGAAACATCAGCAATGTTTTTGGCATTAGCCATGGTTGTTGGTGCTATTGCAGGTTATTCCCCTTCTAAAATTTCTGCATTATTCTTAGAGGGATGTAAAAAAATGCTGGCAGCAGCTATTATTATTGCCTTAGCTCGTGCGATTAGCCAAATTATGGCCGCCGGCAATATTATTGACACGGTTGTACATTTTTTCGCAGGTGGACTTAGTATTGTTCCTAGTTATTTACAAGGGCCGGCGATGCTTCTAGCCAATACTATTATTAATGTATTCTTAACTTCGGGCAGCGGGCAAGCAACAGCTGTTATGCCTATTATGACTCCACTGGCTGATTTGGTAGGAATGACAAGACAGACGGCAGTTCTGGCATTTAACTTTGGTGATGGGTTCTGTAATTATATTCTTCCTACATCTACGGCACTTATGGGAATTATTAGTGCCTCAAATATACCCTATGATCGTTGGATGCGTTTTATGTGGAGATTATTTTTAATTTGGTTTGTTGTAGGGGCTATTTTAATAATGATTGCTCAATTTATACATTTGGGACCTATGTAAGGGAGAGAATACTATGAAAAAAGAGTTGTTCGCTAAAATTGATACGCAAAGAATGGATTTAATTAATATGTCAGATACTATTTTTGATAATCCGGAATATGAAGGGCAGGAAGTTTTTGCTGCCGGCTTAATTACTAAATATTTAAAAGAAAATGGCTTTCAGGTAGAAATGGGTATTGCTGATTTTCCCACAGCCTTTAAAGCTACCTATACAAAGGGAATGGGTGGACCTACTATTGGTATTTTGTGTGAATATGATGCTTTGCGTGGTTTGGGCCACGGCTGTGGGCATCATATGCAAGGACCAGCATGCATAGGAGCGGCTGTCGCATTGAAAAATATGTGTGTAGACGCACCTTACAAAATTGTTGTCTATGGTACTCCTGCGGAGGAAACCCTTAGCGCGAAATGTGCTATGCTAAATAAAGGCTGTTTTAGGGAATTAGATGTGGCCTTTATGATGCACGGTGGTCCTAATACTTGTACGGATATTAAATGTTTGGCCTTGTCTACTTTTGAAGTTGTCTTTAAAGGCAAGGGGGCTCATGCGGCACTGGCACCGGAAAAAGGTAGAAGTGGGTTAGATGCATTGCTAATTGCCTTTAATGGTATAGAATTTCTGCGGGAACATGTGCCTTTAGATGTACGGATGCATTATACTATTACCGAACTGCCCGGACCTATGAACGTGGTTCCTAAAAAAGCAGTTGGAGAAGTTGCTTTGCGCTCATTTTCTAAAGAAACATTAAATAAGGTTGTCTTGCGCTTTCGTGATATAATAAAAGGAGCTGCATTAATAGCTGGAGTTGATTATGAAATAATCCAAAAGAGTGATTTATATAATAAGATACCGGTTTTAACTTTAAATGACCTACTTATGAATAATGCTAAAATAGCAGGAGCACCG
>JAAYAE010000072.1 GCA_012719555.1 Acholeplasmataceae bacterium
AACTTAGGGATAATAGTGAAAATAAGTTATATTCTTTCAAATTGTCCACAGTTTGGGTTACATGAAGATTACTGCATTTTAGGGATTGAGGTGGAGAAATGAGCATAGTAGTTAATTACTTTACTTGCCAGCAACCTATCAAGGTTGACTATCGTATTTATGAAGATGACTTGGACAAGTCGCTTATCACTGTAGTTACAAAAAGCGTACAGCCACATCCGGATTTTCAAAAAGCTTGTTTAGCCGTTTACGATATGGTACGCAGGTTTTGTGAATTTGATAAGTTAACAGAAAACATAATAGGCGATTTAAATATTTATGAAACTGACGGTGAGCAATCATTAAAAGTCGTGGAAAGTAACGCTGAGTGGAATAAATTAATCGTACCGCAAAAAATATCATTCCCAACATCAGATAAAAAAGGGACAGGAATAAAGATAAATTTCATATTCAAAGTACAGGATTTTGGCGGCGAAATAAAAATGGTTACACCGACTTATTGGGATGCCGATTTAACGTTTGAAGAAAAGACGCAGATAGAAGTAATGAAGCAGGAAGCGTTTGCCTATGCACACCAAAACAAACAGGCACAAACGGAACTTGAATTTAAGGTATTACATGATACAGACCAAGGAGCTGATTAAAATGGGCTGGTATTTTTTAGCCATTTGCATCCTGCATCCTATGGAACTTGAAATGGCACAGGCTGAAAGGCTTTTTTATACAGGTAATATTAATGGATTTTTGCCTAAGCATAGACTGAAAAAGATTAACTATGATTTAGAAGTTCCAAAATGGGCAAAACAAAAAGCAGCAGGAGCTACTTATAAACAGATAGCAAATGCTGCAGGGGTTAGCGACAATACGGTTTATAGAAAGCTTCGCAATATAGGTTCTCTGAAATCAAAAGACAATCACGGAACTTTTTATCCGTATGAAGTGAAAATTAAGGAAGCATAAATGAAGGAGTGTAAATTATGATAAAAAATATAGAAGTTTCAAAGATTAGTCCTCACTATGCAAATCCACGTAAAGACCTTGGAGACATTACAGAGCTTGCAGAAAGCATTAAAACTAACGGTATTTTTCAGAACCTTACGGTTGTACCTTGGTTTTCGCAAACCACCGGTGTTGGAGCTGATGATCCAAAACAACAAGAAGAAATGGGATATATTGTAGTTATTGGTCATCGACGGCTCGCGGCCGCAAAGCTTGCTGGATTAACGAAAGTACCATGCGAAATATCAAAAATGAGCTACAACGAGCAGATTTCTACCATGCTGCTAGAGAACATGCAACGCTGTGATTTAACAATTTATGAACAAGCGCAAGGTTTTCAAATGTTGTTAGATCTAGGCGAATCGGTTACCGGCATAGCCCAAAGCACCGGATTTTCAGAAACAACTGTAAGACGTAGAGTAAAGCTTCTGGACTTAGATTCTGAAAAATTTAAAAAGTCAGTAGAACGTGGCGGTACGCTTATGGATTATTTAGAACTAGACAAAATAAAAGATGTTAATACCAAAAATAAAATTTTAAAAGACATTGGGACAGATAACTTCAAATGGAACGTTAGGCAGGCTATTGATAAAGAAAAGTCCGAAGAAAATAAAATTTGCATAATTAATAAACTCAAAAAATTTGCTAAAGAAGTGAAGGATTCGAAAGGATTAACTTTTGTAAAAGGATTTCAGCCATCTATGGGATCAAAAATAGGATTGCTTTGTGATTCTACCCAGTTTGAATATTTTTATGTCATTACTAACTACGGTTCTGTTGACTTGTATAAAAAGGACGATGAAATCGAAACGACTAAAACGGAAACTAAAAAAGCCGAAGAAATTGCCCGCAAACAACGAGAAGAAATTCGTGCAAAATTGTGGGAAGTAACATCGATAGCATATAAACTTCGATATGAATTTACTCAAAACATATCTCCCGCTGCTGCTAAGAAAAACATTGATGTAATAACTCAGCAGTTGCTTCAAAGTATATTGGATTGCGATTCTATAGACCTTGAAGATTTCGCGGAATTTTTTAATGTTAAGGTTGACGATGAGGCTGACGAGGAAGAGGAAAAAATTAATAAAAAGGTCATGCAGGAAATTAATGCTAAACCTGAACAACAATTATTAGCGCTTGCTTATTTAACAATTGAATCAAAAACTCGATCTTATTTTAACTGGCAAAATGAATTTATAGATAATGAATATAGCAATAGGGTATATGACTTTTTAGAAAAATTTGGATACCAAATGTCTGAAGAAGAAAGTTCATTGCGGAACGGAACTAACGAATTATTTGCTAATTTTGATAACGAAAATTTTGATAGGGGAAATGATTGATGCAAAAAATAT
>JAAYAE010000073.1 GCA_012719555.1 Acholeplasmataceae bacterium
AATATGTTATACTAAGAGTCAGATAGTAGTAGATTTTGCTATATACTACTTGACGAAATAAAAATATGATGTATAATTCTAACTAAGAATAATTATCCGAAAGAGGCGAACGCAATGGGAAAAAGAAACACAATTCAACGCCAATTGGTTATAGCTGCTGTGCGCACATTGGAAAATCATCCTACTGCCGAGGAAGTTTATAATTGCATTGTAACTGAATATCCGGATATCAGTAAGGGAACTGTATACCGTAATTTGAATTCTTTAGTAGAAACAGGCTTGCTTAATAAAGTAGCGGTTCCTAGTGGAGCTGATCGCTTTGACCACATTTTAACAAGGCATTATCATATAGAGTGTACGGATTGTGGAGCTTTTTCTGATGTTGACACTGAATATCTAGAGGATATAGATCTCAAGATTGCAAAGGCAACAAATTACAAAATGGACAATCACGATATTGTTTTTAGAGGTTTGTGTCCAAAATGCCAAGCTAAGCTTCAAAAGCAAGGTCATTAATCCAGCTAGGAACTGTCACTTTGACGGTTTTATAAATTTATTATTTGGAGGAGATACAACATGACAAGTTTAAAAGGTAGTAAAACAGAAGCGAATCTTCAAACTGCATTTGCAGGTGAATCACAGGCAAGGAACAAGTATACTTATTATGCAAGTAAAGCTAAAAAAGAAGGTTATGTACAGATTTCCAATATTTTTCTTGAAACTGCAGGCAATGAAAAAGAGCATGCTGAACTCTGGTTCAAGGCTTTGCATGGTGATGCAATTCCTGATACCATTGCAAATTTGAAAGATGCTGCAGCCGGTGAACACTACGAGTGGACCGATATGTACGCAGGATTTTCTAAAACGGCTAAAGAAGAAGGTTTCACAAGGTTGTCAGCATTATTTGCTGCTGTTGCTAAAATCGAGAAAACTCATGAAGATAGATATCTTAAATTACTGGCTAACGTTGAAGGTGATGCTTGCTTTAAGCGCCCAGAAAAACAGGTTTGGGTTTGCTCCAATTGTGGACATATAGTTTTTGCTGAATCAGCACCGGAAAAATGCCCTGTTTGTGATCATGCTAAAGCTTATTTCCAAATTAAAGCTGAGAACTTCTAATTATAAAATAGCTGATTTACATAAAACCACATCAAAGGTGTGCATCTTCGGATGCTCGCCTTTTTTATTTACTAAATGAACAACAATATTTGCAATAGAAAAGAATATAGAGTATTATTATGAATATCAGCTTTACGATAACGAAGGGAAGGTTGCTGAAAAGACAATGAATAGTCATAGCAAAGGGTTCACTTTAATTGAGCTTGTCATAGTTATTGCCATCTTAGGTATTTTGGCTAGTGTGGCTATGGCCCTTTTTGGCGAAACTCTTGCTGATACACAAAAAAAAGCCTGCATTGCTAATCGGATGACTATACTTCGGCAATATACTATGGCTGAGGCACGAGGAGATGCTGAAGCATCTTCTTTGGAAAATTATGTGAAGTGGTACTTGGCAACATACTATAATGGGGCAACAACTCTATGCCCGTCGGGGGGAACATATACGTACACCCAAGACCCTTTAGACATTATATGTTCAGAACATGGCTCTCTTATAGACAAAGAGCTAAACAGTAAAGATTAAATTTTTTAAAAGGTGCGAGGCAATCGCACCTTTTCTTTTTTTATTAGAAAAATTAAGTTATAATAAGAGGCAGAACACAGAAAAAATATAGGAGTGTACAATGACAAAAGAAATTTCAGCAAAACAAATCATAGATTTGACGGTAACAAGCTTGGGAAGCAGCGGCGAAGGCGTTGGTAAGGTAGATGGCTTCGCTGTCTTTGCTGTGGGAGCATTGCCAGGGGAAGATGTAAGGGTAAAACTTAACCAAGTAAAGAAAAGCTATGCAACAGGGCAAGTTATTAAAGTTGTCACCACCAGCAAAGAAAGAGTGACACCTGTTTGTCCGGTGTATAAAGAATGTGGCAGCTGTCAGTTGCAGCACCTAAGCTATGAGGGGCAGCTAAAAGCCAAGCAACAACAAGTGGTAGATGCTTTAGAACGCATTGGACATTTTCATGATATAAAAGTATTGCCTACTATTGGTGATGAAATACCGTGGCATTATCGTAACAAGATGCAAGTACCGGTAGCAATGGAAGGCAAAAAAATAGAAATAGGCTGCTTTGCACAAGCTACCCATAAAATTATAGACGTAGAAGAATGTTTTATTCAAAAAGAAAAGAACAACGTCATTGCCGCTGTCGTACGTAAATGGATGAAAGAATTTAAAATACCGGGATATATGGAAGATAAACAGCGTGGCATAGTTCGTCATATTATGGGCCGAGTGGGAGTGCGCACTGGTGAAGTAATGGTAGTGTTAGTTACTGCTACGCCTACAGTTCCCCATGCAAAAGAATTAGTATATATGCTGCAAAAAGAAGTGCCGGGGTTTAAAACTTTGGTGCAGAATATAAATACCCGCCATACTAACGTTATCTTGGGTGAGAAAAATAAAATAATTTTTGGCTCGGGCTCTATTAAAGATAAACTCGGAGATTTAAGTTTTAATATTTCCGCGCAATCTTTCTTTCAAGTAAACAGCGAGCAAGCACAAAAGCTTTATGATACGGCCCTGGAATACGCTAAACTTACAGGTAAGGAAACAGTTGTAGACGTTTACTGCGGGACAGGGACTATTACTCTTTTTCTGGCCCAAAAAGCCAAAAATGTTTTTGGTATAGAAATTGTTCCTTCTGCTATTAGAGATGCTAAAACTAATGCCAAGGAAAACAAAATTGCTAATGCCAATTTTATCTTAGGTGACGCAGCCAAAGAACTACCTAATTTGCTTGGGGCAGGCGTTAAACCAGACGTTATCGTCCTAGACCCACCTAGAGCAGGCTGCGAAGTAAGAGTGCTGGAAGCAATAGCTAGCGTTAAACCAAAACGTATCGTCTACGTCTCCTGCAATCCCGCTACCTTGGCTAGAGATTTGGTTGTTCTTACCAAAGCTAAATATAAAATAACTAAAGTACAGCCGGTGGATATGTTTCCGCAGACCAGCCACGTCGAGACGGTAGTATTGATGTCAAGAATTTAGAATGCTGTCCTTGGGACGTGGCTCCTAGTGCGGTTCTGTGATTTTGACGAAAAATTTATTTTGCGATAATTTGCTCATGAACAGGTGCAAGGTAACATATCCACTAGAAAAATGCCAAAAAAGTCGCACAGTAGAGTTGCCACGATAGATAACAGTGTTTTGGAGTTGCCGAGATAGATGTGGAAAGCTTTTAAAGGTTGAATAATCTGATTGGTTTGATAACAGTAAATAGGTAGTATTTATTTAGGAGGTGGCTATAGAATGGGCATTGACCAAAAAGCATCTTTAAGTATTATGGATTATATTTTGGAAAATATACAAGACGATGGAATGTTAGCATCTGAATTTTGTGTAAATATCGAGTATGAAAAAAATAGAGCTAAATCAGAAATTAAATTTGTTGATGGATTTTCAGATGGGGGCATGATGTATCATTGTGCTACTAATGAGCAAGATGCAAAACCTCTGTTTGAAGTATTACATCTTATATCTAATAAAAAATTTGAGGAAGCGCAAAATCTTTTAGATGTTTATTTTTGTGATATGCAATCTGTAGATACTCTTTCAATTATAGATGATGTACAAAAGTGGATATATGATAATAGTAAAGAACTTAATGCTAGTAATATAGCGAATTTTTCTTTCCATATGCTTTCTCTATCCAGGAACATCGAAGCAATAAAGTTTTCCTTATCGCTTTTAGAGCTTTTTGATTTAAGTGATATGGAAGAATGTCGTATTGCTATTAAAAATTTGGCTCTTTGTAATGAGTTTACGCTATTCTGTATTTTTGCTATTAATTCATGGCCAGATAAGAATGAATTAATATTTGAAATGGCTCAAAAAGTAAGAGGCTGGGGAAGAGTTTTTGCTATTGCACGCCTTGAACCGGAAACAGAAGCAATAAAAAAATGGCTTCTGGATGAGGGGCAAAATAACGAGATTTTAGAT
>JAAYAE010000074.1 GCA_012719555.1 Acholeplasmataceae bacterium
CGGTAAAACCGGCCAAAAGAATAGCTGCCGGTACATTACTAATTATTTGACTTACTAAAATACTGACACAATAAACCCCTGTACCGTTGTCCATAAAACTGTTCTTAACACCTAAGACTAAGGGCAAATGTGAGACATTGCCAATAAAAAGAAAGAACCCTACAAAAGTAATTAGTAAAGAATAATCCACCGTCAAAAACAACTGTCGAGCAAAAACGCCCACAAATATTATAGTTATTGCTACGACCAAACGATAATCCACCAAACGAAAAACTCCCAGTAAGGCAAGCACAAACAAACATATAAACATGTAAAGTTCACTGTTAGAGCCAACTTCAACACTTTCCAGCGTAATGTCCAAGGAGGTTTCACTTTCATGGGCAACAAGCCAACCAAGCCACAAGGCTGTAATTGTAACTAGCAAAAGTGTATATGACAAAAACTGCCAAGGGGTCATAGAATAATGCGCATAAAGGAATAGATTATGGGGGCTGCCCATGGGCATCAAAGCACTGCCCAAGTTAGCGGCCAAGGTCTGCCAAACAATTATTTTTGCCATATCCATATTTATCTGATTACCGATAACTAAGCTAAGCGGTACAAAAGTCATAACCGCCACATCATTTGTAACCAACATGGACACAAAAAAAGTAATACCAACTAAGGCTGCCGTTATGGTTCTAAGAGAAACACAACGTTTTAAAATATGCACAGCAAGATAATCTAAAATTTTTAATTTTTTAAACCCATTAACTACCACCATTAAGCAGAACAATAAACCCAATAAGGAAAAATCTATATAGCTAAGCTGCGGCACATGACCAACAGAAGATACTATAGCTAACGTGCACGCAACTACCATAATAACGTTGCGTGGTAAAAAGGCCCCAATCCATAACCACATAGATTTTATTCGCATCAAAATAATACCTTCAGTGCTTCTTCAACTGTATTTACTTGTACAATACCAGTGATTCTTTCTTGCCCAAAGTTCAATTTACCCTTTGGTACAACAAATTTATGAAAGCCTAATTTAGCAGCCTCCTTAATACGTCGCTCTAAAAAATTCACTCTGCGCAGTTCTCCTGTTAATCCTACTTCCCCCACTGCCAGAACCCCCGTAGGAATAGGAATATTTCTAAAACTGGAAACTAGTGCGGCAACTACCGCCAAATCTGCAGCCGGTTCTGTTATTTTTACTCCACCCACCACATTTACATAAGCGTCTTGGGTCCCAAAATCAATTCCTAAACGTTTTTCCAGAATTGCCAGTAACATATTAACCCTATTATAATCAATACCCACTGCTGTTCTCCTAGGCATTCCATAAGGGGTTTTGGATACCAAAGCCTGTATCTCTGCTAAAAGTGGTCTGTTTCCTTCGAGAATTGCAGATACTACAGAACCTGAAACAGGGTTTTCCTTTTTTTCTAAAAATAAGCCTGAAGGATTCGTAATTTCTTTTAACCCCGCCTCCTCCATGGAAAAAATACCACTTTCGCTGGTAGAACCAAAGCGGTTCTTGTTAGCGCGCAATACCCTAAATGCATATGAGCGATCACCTTCGAACTGTAATACCACATCTACCATGTGTTCTAGCAACCGTGGGCCTGCTATATTTCCTTCTTTAGTGACATGTCCAATAATAATTACAGCTATATTAGTAACCTTGGCAAAGCGCAAAAGCTTAGACGTGCAATCTCGCACTTGCCCAACACTACCTGCAGATGTTTCCAATTCGCTATTAAACATGGTCTGAATAGAATCTATAACTAAAATTTGGGGATTCTCTTTCTGTGCCTGTACCAAAATTTGTGGTAAATCCGTTGCGGTCATAATAAGTAAGTTATCATTGGATATTCCCAAACGATTAGCACGCATAGCAGTTTGTGCCTCTGATTCTTCTCCTGACACATAAAAAACTTTTATTCCCTTATTCCCAAATTTTATACCTGCATCTAAAGCAATAGTGGATTTACCGATACCTGGATCTCCGGCTAACAAAATAAGCGACCCCGGGACTATTCCACCTCCCAGTACCCTGTCAAATTCGCTGATACCTGTGGACATTCGTTCTATTTTTTCTATGGCAACGCTGGCAATAGTTTTAGGCTTTGCTCCTGAACTTGTGGGCAAAAAGGACCTGTCCTTTTCACTGGCCACTAATTCTTCCATGAAAGAATCCCATTGTCCGCATTCCGGACATTTTCCTAACCATTTAGCAGTTGCATAACCACAACTCTGACACACAAAATGCATTTTTGTCTTAACCACTATTCTGTCTCCTTAATAGTAAAATCGCAATATATAGTCTTAAAGATTATGCCTTCTATTATGAATAGAGCTAAGCCTTTTATAAGACTCCTTAATAATCATCTGTTTATCTTTTTCGTCAGTATTGCCTTCTAAAAGTTCCAAATTATAATTCATCAATACTGCTTCTCTGGGAGTAATCAAATGGTTAAGCAATAGGTGATCCACTATTTGCATAGAACTCATAGAATTAACTGCCATTGCACTACCACCTTTTCCCGAGGCTGTTTGAATTTTAATAATACGGATAAATCCCCCTGAGCCACGCTTTGATTCCACTACAAAACCACGATCAGGTGTAAAACGAGTGCTTACGGCATAACTAATTTGGGAAGGTGCACACTCTAATTGTTCAGCTAATTCATTTCTTTGCAC
>JAAYAE010000075.1 GCA_012719555.1 Acholeplasmataceae bacterium
ATTAGTATTTACAAATACTAATAAAAGTATTATACTGGATACAGAGAAAAAGAGTACGGAGGTGTAAAGATATATATGAATATAACTGTTTCTATAGATGAAGATGTGTACGAAAAGTTTTGCATTGCAATGAATCTGACAAAAGACGCAGAAAATGATGCGATAGAAAGCTGCATGAGATGGTATATTGCTAAGACATTTGAAAAGGCATCCCAGGATTATAATCCAAAGGCTGCAGCAAGGAAAACAGCAGATGAAAGTAACGATTATTATGGAACGGCTATTCAGCGTATACCTGTTTGGGCATTGAAACCAACACAGTATAATCATAAAATCATCAGAGCATATTTTGAGGCGGTTGCTGCCACGGGTCGTGCGACAATTGATGCAATGGAACATCTTTGCAGTGATAAAAACGTGCCGGAATTATATGTACCTACCTTTAAAAATAATTATTCTCAGATGAAGATTGATGGACCTAAGAGTTATGGTAAGGTTTTTGAAGATGATGGAGATACAGTAACCATTTGGAGTGAGGTTGAAGATACTCTGATGAAATATAAGAATAGTTTTTATAGTGACGAGGTGTAGTGGAATGGCTAATGAATTGCAACCGATAGCATTATTATTTCAAAATAGATTGTTCAGAATACCGGACTATCAGCGTGGATATGCGTGGCAGCAATCGCAACTTGCTGACTTTTGGGATGATTTAGTAAATTTACAAGATAGCAGGTATCATTACACGGGTTTGTTATCTTTGAAAACACTGAAACCCAGTGAAACCAAAACCTGGGGCAGCGATTTGTGGATGGTGGATAAGGGCTTTAAGGCTTGCCATATTGTTGACGGGCAGCAACGTCTTACTACATTCATCATTCTCCTAAATGAGATAGTTGAGTTTACACGTTCTTTGGAAGAAAACACTGAAAAATCGGATGAAGAAATAGTTCTTGGCTATGATACCTTAAAAGATATTGTGGCAAAATATATTTCTCAACATAGACCTCCAAATAACCAGATTACTACATATCTGTTCGGTTATGAAGTGGATAACCCTAGTGCTGACTATCTCAGATATAGGGTGTTTAATGAGCCGTATTCTGGTACGGTCAACGAAACTTATTATACGAAAAATTTGAAGTATGCAAAATCATTCTTTAGAGAGAATTTGTCCGCTCTTTATTTAAGTGAAAAATTGGAAGGCATAAGTAACCTGTATCTCAAACTGACATTAAGGTTGATGTTTAACATTCATGAGATTGATGATGATTATGATGTATTTGTGGCCTTTGAAACGATGAATAATCGTGGAAAAAAACTAACGAATTTGGAACTTCTAAAAAACAGATTGATATATTTGACCACGCTTTATTCAGATGAAAAATTCGATGAGATGGATAAAGCAAACCTTAGAAAGCAAATAAATGATGCATGGAAAGAGGTATATTATCAGCTTGGTAGAAATGAAAAGACACCTCTTTCTGATGATGAATTTTTAAGGGCACATTGGATTAGTTATTTTGCATATTCCCGTAGAAAAGGAGATGACTACATTCATTTTCTTTTAAATAAGTTCTCTGCAAAGAACATTTTTGAAAAGAAAACCGTAGTTGTCGGAGATACAACAAAAGAGGTTTCAGATGACATTGAGTATGATGCTGAAATTGAAATTGAAACTGAAGATGATATTGAGCCAGAAGTAGTGGAGATTTCTAAATTAGAGCCAAGCGAGATTTCCAACTATGTTAACAGCTTAAAAGATATGGCAAAATACTGGTATGACACTTTTTTCCCTATGCAGAGTAATAATTTGACGGCAGATGAAAAAGTATGGGTTGATCGTTTGAATCGCATTGGTATTGGTCATTTCAGACCTCTTGTAATGGTAATTATTAGCCGCAGGGACTTGAAGGTAGAAAAGCGAATTGAGGCATTTGCAGCAATCGAAAGATTCTTGTTCATTTGCTTCAGAATGGGGTATTTTAATGCAACCTTTAGGAGTAGTGAATATTATCGTGCTACTCGCAGCATTTATCTGAAACAAATGGATATTGATGATTTAATTGATGATATTAACGAAACTACCAATGCTAATATCGAATATGCTCTA
Source organism: Acholeplasmataceae bacterium (assembly GCA_012719555.1). Taxonomy (GTDB): domain Bacteria; phylum Bacillota; class Negativicutes; order Acidaminococcales; family Acidaminococcaceae; genus JAAYAE01. The sequence goes on from JAAYAE010000075.1 coordinate 2,114, forward strand.
CCTAACTTTGTTACAAAGATTGAAAAGCATTTTGATAATATGGGTGGCTTCTATTATTGGAACTCTATAAAGTACTTTTTGTACGAATATGAATTTCAACTAGCAAAGAAAAATAATATTGATAAGGTTAGCTGGGAGATGTTCACAAAAACAGAAAAAGACAAAGTGTCTATTGAACATATTCTTCCACAGACACCAAGTAAGTATTATTGGAGAAATCAGTTCAGACAGTTTGATGATGAGGAAATTGAGTTGTTGTCATGTGCGTTAGGAAACTTATTACCGTTATCGCAAAGCATTAACTCAGCTTTGCAGAATGATAGCTTTGAAGATAAGAAAACTTCTAAATCTACTGGAAGAAGAGGATATCAAAACGGATCCCATTCCGAAATTGAAGTTTCAAAAGAAACAGACTGGACAGCTGAAAGAATACATAAGCGTAGCAAAATGCTTCTGGAGTTTATGGAGAATCGCTGGCAGTTTAGCTTTACAGATGAGCAAATGAATAAGCTGATTTATGTTTCCATTGCTGTTGATGGAAGAGAGATACCATCACCTTTACCAGAAGAGAAGGACGAGCCAGAAACATCAGGAGTTTCAGATGGTGTAAAAACGGTCACTGTAAATGCAGACACCCAACTTGGTACACAGCAGATGAAGTTCTGGACACGTTTTGTAGAATATTGTAATAATGAAGGCCGTGCAGACGATATTGCATTAAGAAAGCCTGCTCCGCAAAATTGGTATGATATTCCTGTTTCCGATGCGGATTTTATGCTTGAATTCACATTAACCTATGGTAAGTATTTATCACTTGTTATATATGCATTTGATGGTAATGCTTTCTCAAGGTTAGAGGGGAAGAAGTCCGAGATAGAGTCTGTGTTTGGTGGAAAGTTTGATTGGTATTCAAGTAAAAAAGGCAGTACTGCAAAGCGAATAGTTTATAAGCATGAGTGCGAGATTTTTAATCCTAATAAGCAGTTAGAACTCTTTGCATGGATGATTGATAAATTCGATGAATTATGTAACGCTCTTGGCAAGGTTGGAGAACTTGATGAAGAAGAGCAAAGCACTGAAAAGTTTGGTACATTGAAAGACTATTTGAAATCATCCAACAAGGTGGAGATTGAATTAACCTTTGCTGAAATAGAAAGTATAATTGGAACAGAGTTATGCAAATCTGCATATACCTATGCTGCTTATTGGCAGCCATCACCGACACATACAATGCCAAACACGATACTTGCAGCAGGATATAAGGTTGCATCAGTTGATTTGATTGGAAAAAGAATTATTTTAGAAAAGCAAAATAATCCAGATAAATAATATTTCGCAAAATTTACAAGCTGTATTATAGAATACAGTATAAAAGATAGGTAGCAACCAGTCATTAGTTAGTCTTGGGCTTATTATGGCGATGTAATAAGTTAAGTGTAGACAAACAAGGTATCAGACCATAAGCAAATTGCTGAAACTGTTAGCCACGAAATCGTGCAATTTGGAAAGGACGATAAATTCCTGGGATTAGAAGTTGGAACATAGTTAGCCGCTATTGCAACAAGTGGTTAGCAACCAGAAAAAGTCTTCCGTTTCACTTCAGCCTTTTTTTGGTTTACCCCAGGAGTGTAAATTTTACTAATAATTCAATCTATTTCAAAACCTCATCATACTCATAACAAGCATTCCCTAACAATGCCTGCTCGAGCTTATTAAAATCATATGTCCTTTGAGTATAGTCGTTGAAGGTATTGGATTTATAGCTTTTTTTGTAGTTTTTGTGGTTTTTATAGTTATCATTGCTAGTGGTGATTTTATTAGAATCAGCACTTTTTTTAGTTTTCAATGCAGCTTTAACAGCGGTGCATTTTTCTTGTACCTTTTGAGCAGTTTCTTGCACTTTTTTATTAAGCTTCTTTGGCAATATGTATAGATTACTAGTAGAGCCACGTCTTTTTATTATAACAAGGCCTAGATCTTTTAGAGTTTTTAGGTATCTTTGTATTGTTCTTATGCTTTTATGCATTCTAGCAGCTAGAGTGTTTTGAGATGGAAAACAATCATTTTTATCTCCATAACAGTAGCTTTCTAATAGACAGTATAGTTTTAAAGCCTGTCCATCTATATTAGTATTTAAAATTTCGGAATCAATCGATATAAAGTTCATATTCAGTACCTCCAGTTATTTTATTAAAGCTTAAGTGGCATGCTACATGACATAGGTTATACTTTTTAGAGTTTTAAATGTTTCATAACATGGGTTACA
>JAAYAE010000076.1 GCA_012719555.1 Acholeplasmataceae bacterium
ATCTCCTGTAATCCGTTCGCTAAACCTGCTGCCTGCTACTACCAAAACATCGGCATTGGCCACAGCCAAATTAGCTCCTATATGACCATGCATACCGGTAAGCCCCAAGGCCTGTTTGTCGCTGCCGGGAAACGCACCTATGGCCATCAACGTGTTGACCACCGGCATTCCTGTTTTATGCGCAAATTCTATAACTTCTTTTGTGGCATTTCCCAATACTGTGCCACCACCAACAAGCAATACAGGGCGTTGTGCATTATTAATCGTAACCGTTGCCGCTTCCAAAAGTTTCTCTAAACTTTGCATATTATGTCCCAAATCTTCTTCAGTCTTAACAACTTTATCAGGTTCAGTCCATTCTACTTCTTCGGTTTGGATACTACTGGGAACATCTACAAGCACTGGCCCTGGACGCCCTTGACGTGCAATCTTAAACGCCTTGCGTAATTCCGGCAAAAGGTCTTTACTCTCACGAACCATTACATTATATTTAGTAATAGGTATAGTAACTCCTACAATATCAACCTCTTGGAAAGAATCACGCCCCAGTTGATGCACTGCTACTTGGCCTGTAATTGCAACTAACGGCACTGAATCTAAATATGCAGTAGCAAGACCGGTAACAATATTTGTCGCACCAGGTCCTGATGTCGCAATACAAACCCCTGTGCGGCCACTAACTCTTGCATAAGCATCAGCAGCATGAATAGCTCCCTGCTCATGAACGGTCAATACATTATGCAATTTAGCATCATACAAGGCATCATAAAGAGGAATAACTTGTCCTCCTGGGTAGCCAAAGACTGTATTTACTCCTTCTTCTTCTAAAACCTTAATAATAGCTTGTGCTCCGCTTAACTTCATTACATTTTTCCTCCTATTACATTGCTCTTTTCTGCTTAAATTCCTCAACTACTACTGTTTCTATACTTACTAAACGTTGTAAAATTCTAGCTGTCATTGCCAAGCAGCCGGAATCTTGTACGGTAACCTCAATAATAACTGACTTTCGATCTTTTTGAACTTCACAATTAAGCGACTCCACTTGCTTGCCCTGCTGTGCTAGGACTCTTAAAACTCTAGGTAATAAAGTACTCTCATTTTTTCCTTGCAATATCAATGTTTCCAGCATTTTAAACACTCCCTTTTAATCACATGATTTAGTTCTTAGTTTTCAAGTAGATAATATTTTTTTTGTTCTTACACGAAATAAAAAACTAAAACGCCCCTGTATACGTATAACGTATACAGGGGCGTAAATTTTACGCGGTACCACCCTATTTATAACTCTGCACCAATCCAACAATCGGCTCAGACCTAACGCGTCTGTTACGCATCATGCTACTGGAGTTTCCTCTTTCGCTGACGAGTTCCTGGGTGATTTACTCAACAACTGCGTCCCACCGGTTTCCACCAACCACCGGCTCTCTGTGCGTTCACACTTTGTCTTTCGTCCCAATCATCACTTTTAACCATCTTTATGAAATTACAAGTATTATCCTATAATTGTAACTTTTTGTCAACTGCTTTATTATATTCGCAAATATTCATGCATTCTCTTTCACTAGTTTTGCTTTTAAAAGAACCTGTTAATTATAAACCGGAGAACAAAATAGCATAAACCCTATATATGGTATTTTAAAAATCACTCTTTAAATACTTATGCACAAATTTAATCCACATTATCCCCACTCCTGTGGATAACTTTGGGGATTTTTTCTTAGTTTTTTGCAAATTTACGAATTGTTTGCGATTATTATGGTGACAAAACCAAAGTTATGCACAAAACACGTTGCCTGTGGATAAGTCTGTGGGCATTATACATATTATGCAAACACCACAAAATGTAGTTATTTGTGACGAACCTGATTTACTGTAAAAACAAATAATCCTGCCCAAATACAGCCAAAAGAGAGTAAATGGTTGAGCGTAAAAGACTCACCATAAAGAAAAACTCCTATTATTAAACTTAAGGTTGGTGATAAATATTGTAAAAATCCCACAAAACTTAGAGGCAGCAATTTTGCCGCTGCCGTAAAAAGTAAAAGTGGAATCGCTGTTATTGGTCCTGCACCAACTAAAAGAGCTAAAGATGTATTAGGTGCCGTCTGCCACGCTGCCTGGCCAATATAGGAAAGATAGATGATATAGCCAACAGCTAAAGGTAACACCACTAATGTTTCCAGCAAAATACTTGTTTTAGTATCTACTATCAAGGTTTTCTTAATAAGACCATAAAAAGCAAAGGTTAAAGCCAAACTCAAGGATACCCAGGGAAAAACACCTACACTAAAAATCATAACTCCAACACCTATAGCAGCAAAAATTACGGCCACTTTAGACCACGAATCTAATCTTTCACCTAGAAAAATAACGCCAAAAAGTATACTCACCAAAGGATTTATATAATATCCCATACTGGTTTCAACAATACGTCCTTCACTAACAGCCCAAATAAAAATTCCCCAATTAAATAAAATCGTGATACCGGCAGCAACCACCGTTAAAAGTTTTCTGCGGTTGGAACATATTTCTTGAAATTCTTTTACAAATGCACCCCATTTACCTAAGGCTAAAAGTACTATAATCATAAAAATTAAAGCCCAAACTATACGATTAGCCAAAATTTCAAAAGCATTAACTCCTGTTACACTACTCCAATAAATGGGTAGTATACCCCATAAAAAATAGCTTAACAAGCCATAAACAATACCTTTTCTATTCATAATGCCGGATAGTTCCTCCTCTATGGTTAACCTTTTTATTGCCTTATCATAACATAAATTATAAAAAAAGAATGGAACTTTTATAAGCCCCATTCTTACTAAAATTTTTTAATGGATATTTTTTACTGTACTTTAGGTAAATCTCTTGAAGCTACGATATTTACACCTAATCCCAAAATATTGCCACAAATAACTTGCCCTGCAACAATTGGGGCTTCTACTATTATTTTTCTAAGTTCTTTTGCACAGTCTAGAATACTTTCCTTAGGCAAAGGACTCTGTGACACTACAGGTAAGAGCGGCAACACCCCCCCATTTATTTTGACGGTAGAAGTTAACATACGTTTTGGCGCCGTCACTTCTATTTCCGCATATTTTTTCCCACGAGGACAAGTATTGCCAACTACCTTGGTAACTACGCCATTTTCAACGGTTACCGTCATCTCACACCCCATTGGACAAGTAATACAATTCATTGTACGGGTTTCTACTGTCATTTTATACACCTCTACTCAAACGAACAATTAATTCGTTGCCAATAAGTTTAGTCTTTTCTGCGGATAACTCTAACGCTATCATTTCACTAGGCTTTGCCACAGGAAGCACTTTATTCATTATTACCTCACTGCCACTTAAAACTTCTAATTTCACACTGCGTTCAGGTGCCATTACACGCATAAACAACTTCACAGCTTCACCTTCTGCAGGCAAAGAAAGTCTTTGAGGCACACATGTTCTAATGTCATCTCCTTTTTTGACTTCTACCTGTCTTAAATCCATGGATAATTTTCCTTGTACTTCTAAAGCAGCAAACTTACCTGCGATTTCATCTTCTTCGGAAACAAAGTCTACCAAAT
>JAAYAE010000077.1 GCA_012719555.1 Acholeplasmataceae bacterium
GAATTTTTTTATTTTTTTATCCTTACGTTATATTATAACAGATTATAAGGGAATTAAGCATTATTACTCTATAAATATAATAACTAAAACAAAAAGTGCATCATAGAAGACTTCCCTCCCATGATGCACTTTATAGGTACTTACCTTTAATTACTTTTTATAATTTTTTATAATACAGATTGGTGTTTTTTGACTAGCATTACCAAAGGGATTATCAATTAAAATTTTCTCAACTAATCTTGGGTCAACACCTTCAGATACTCCCAAAACACAGGAACGTTTCAAATCATTAACATCAGCAATAGCCGCACCATAACAACCGGTAGCTAATTTTATCGCTTCCGCTACTTTTTCCGGATGATCCGGGCCATAAACAATATGTTTATCATAGGGAGGCATTGTTCCCGTAACATCATCAATAAGACGTGCTTGTTCTCCTGCCATTTGGTAAAAAACACCGGCCTTGCCAAAACACTTGGCAAAAAAACCACAAATAACCGCTAACAATACCCTATATTTACCCTCTGCATCCATCAAGGATTGCATGCTGTTCCAGCCGGCAATGCTTCCCCGCGATGGGAAAAGTTGTGATAAAACTTTGGCCAAAAAACATGGTTTAAAATCTTCCGGACGCTTTGCTCTACCCTGAGTAATAGCAACGACGCTTTCTGCTGAACAAATAACATCATTAGGGCCAATTTTATCAGCACCATATTCTATAATTGCTTCAACAATATTATCGTGAATAGTCAGAATTCTAGTAGGAACAGGAATTATTTCATAATTATCTAACATTTTTAGACCCTCCTACCAAAGCGCTAATTTCCGTACCCATTACAGTAAAGAAGTTTTTACGAATATAAATTGCTTTCCTAGCCATCCCATTATAGTAAATTGCCACATCCATATCTACCATATTTTTCATAGCTTCTTTTATAGAATATCCGTCATTAGCAACAAAGCGCAAAGTTACAATTAAAGCCCTATTAGATTTTGCTTGCAAAATAAGTGCTTCAAAATAGTTGTCGTTACGGCGGCGATCCACTGTCTCTACATTACTATAGACAGTCGCTTGATTATATTGTTCTTGAGGTAAATAGGGGCGGGCAAAAACATCCGTAATTACAGCATCTTCAACACCGCTGTTGTTCAAAAGCATTTCTGTAGTGAATATTGCTTCTTTTTCTGTCAAACTTACCAATTTTAAAGCAGTTCGCTCATCGGTTAAAACACTTGTGTTATCTGTTGGTTTCATCCAAGCATAAATAACAATAACAATAGCTCCGACAATAGCCAAAATCATAAGACACATAATCAAATTTACCAAAATACTCATTTAGTCGTTCCCGACCTTTCTTGACCATATAGGGCGTATATTTTATTATAATATTCATCAGTAAGTCGGGTGATTTTCCCTGACATATTGGTAAAAACATTCTGAGTCTTACCAATAGCTAATAGCGCACCATCAGTTTTTCGTACCACTGCATAAGAAAACGCCATCTTTGCTTTACTAAAATCAGTCATAGTTGTTTGAATTTCAAACTCCTCATCGAACTTAGCTGAATTTTTGTACTTACACTGCACTTCGGTAATAGGAAAGACATAACCTGCGGCCATAAGATCATTTAACTCAACCCCAGCAGCCCGCAAATAGGCAACACGCCCCATTTCAAACCATCGCAAATAATTAGCGTGGTGTACAACTCCCATTAAATCCGTTTCTACAAACCGTACCC
>JAAYAE010000006.1 GCA_012719555.1 Acholeplasmataceae bacterium
GTGTTTAATAGGAGCTCCAAGTCATTCACGTGAAAGAATATGCAATACTATAACAATTGATGAAATTGTTAATGAGATAAAGAATATTGAAAAAATTCAAGAATTTGATTCATATGAAGTATGTTTGAGCGAAATGGATGAAGATGGAGACCAAGATGTATTTATTCAGTTAAAGAAAGGACAGGAAGTCATTGAGACGTTTGATGTTTCAATGTATATTTGGCAATTATCATTAGTCGAAGGATTATCTAGATATTCATATTGGTTGTCTCAAGATGAAACAGGTAACTATGTATATCATATAAGCTATATAAAAGATGATAACGGCGTCTAACAAAGGCTTCCCATTCGGCGCGAAAAGCGGGGGCAGCGAGGGAAGGATTGAGGGCAAGGCTGGAGCAGGCGCGCCACACCCCTTCGCCGGGTGCAAGCACCGCCAGGAAGAAGGGCCCTGTGGGTCCGGCTCAGGGGCGTCGGGAAGCCGGAACGTTATACGCAATGTTCGTTACTGGGAGGTGTTATTTTGAAGCTTACACCAGAAAAAATATGTAGTTTGGAATGCTTCAAAGATAAGGACAAGTTCTTTGATAACTATCAAAGTGTATGCAATAGTAATTTGAGTTCTATAGATATACCGTTAGAGTTAGGAGAGTACCAAATAAAATATGCTCCTGTAGGCAATTATCCAGAAAAACCACAGGTAATTATTTGTGGTAAAACAACTTCGGGTAGAACTCATGATACATTTATTAGGCGTATCCAGGAAGGATCAACTCTTCATGAAGCGTGTTTTTCAAGCATTTATTCGAATATGCGGGATAACTTATATATTTATCTAAGTAAAATAAGGCTATTTGATTACTTAGCAATGATAAATCCTTATTGGCAAGTTAGTGATTTTAGATCACGTTGGAATGCAATGTTTGGTGATCTAAACTCAAGTTTGTCATCTGGGGTACAATTAACTCAGGCTTTCAACTGTGCTATATTAAATAAGGATAGTCATATGCGGAGTTCAGAACCTAAGAAAAAGGCGTTTCAAAAAATTAACAGTAGTATTGGGTGTTTATTTAAGCAATTTTACATTAGTGAAGAACTTAGGCTAATAATATTCCTTGACACACCTTGTGACCGAAGAAGATTTCATCAAAGCGATTTTTTTAGACCCTCTCAGAATAATATTCCAGTTATATCAATAACTCATCCATCACGACAGAACTCATATATATACAAAAATTTAGAGAATTGGGAAGAGATTAGGAATGATACAGTTCGAAAGAATGCAAAAAAGCTATTTGAAAATGCAAAAAACACGATTGAAAGCCTAATGAAAGTCGAACACTGCGTATAACAAATTAGAGATTTATGATGTTGGCGGAATATAAGACAAGAATGACCCTGCTAAGTAGTATCGGCAAGGCCATCGGCAATTTATTAAGCTATCTTAAACATCATGAATCTCCTGTTGTACTGAACCGTCTGCCATATAGAAGATCTTTATGGGGGATCAATCTTTGCCATATCCATATAAACCTCAAGATGACAGTGCATAGGAATAGCAGTATGGTCAGTAGCAGCCTGATAACATGGTAAAATTACATAAAGGAGCATAGTTCCCCCCTCCCCCACAAAAGGCTTGGCAAAATAGATATTTTGTTTTATCAAAAGTTACGGCACAGCATACGCATCACGTAATAGACCGGAAAACACCATAACACCGCCGCATAAAGGGCAGGCAGTAATGATCTGTTAGCTAGGGGAAGCCGGGTCTGCAAGTAGTCCCATAATATTTCGGTTAATTCGTCCTTAAGGGGTAACAGACGCTCAAGGTCACCTTTTCCTATGACTGTAAGTGTCTGATTCTTAAAATCTATATTATTCCAGGATAGTGAGAGAAGTTCTGCTCTCCTCACACCAGTGTATGCGAGCACGTACAACATAGCTTTATCCTGGAGCCACATGTCATCAGCTTTATAAAACTCCGGAACCGCAAGGAGCCGTTTTAGTTCGGCAGGCTTAAGAAAAGCCGGTATCCGCCTCGGTATTCTTGGTGGTTTGATTTTTCTCATCGGGGATACCATAATATAATCCTGCTCAACACAAAAATTGAAGAAGCTCCTCAGGCAGTTGACCCTTCTGGACAGCGTAGCTGGTTTATAGTCGAAATTCTCACCAAGGTAGAGGAGGAACTTATGGATCAGGGGTTGGGATATGGCATCTACAGTAAAAGGATTTAAATCGTTTTTCTCCAAAAAGTCCGCTAATTGATTAAGGTCAGAACGGTAAGCGTAGATTGTTTTAACGCTTGCCGTTTTTTCAACTCTCATAAACAGATAATACTCTTCCATAACCTTGCGTAAGTCTACGATAATACCTCCTGTGCATAAATATTAGTGTTTTTGTATGCGACAGAAGTATGCATATCCCGGACATAACCCAAGTGGGGTGGTTTCTATGTATTGATACAACATGAAATAGGGCTTTCCATCTTTTCCCTGCATTAACTCGGCTTATAGACTTAGTCGCTGATAAAAATAACACGTCGATACGGCGTGTTATTTTGTTAATTCCCTATTGACTATTTTGGTAATGTTGTTTGCTAAATTTGACAAATTGAGGCAGGAACAAAGGAAGCATTGTAGAAACATTAAATAAGTAATTGGAGTATTGATGCAGGGGGTGGTAATGTGGACGTTTTTACATTGAATAGAAACATGATAAACAACTACTCAAACTATATAAAAAGTTTTATCAATATAAGAGACCAACGAATTAAAGAAAAAGTGGATACAGAAATAAATGATGGACTTTTATGGCCAGAACCACTAATACAGCTCAACCCATCATTTAAGCAGGGACTGTCAATTGATGATTTAGTAGATCAAGGTATACTCCATCCTGAATGTGGCAAGATTTTCCGCGTTGGGAAGAAAGAGCATAACGCAGGTAGGCAGCTTAGACTCCATCAGCATCAGGTAGATGCCATAAATGCTGCTAAAGCAGGGGACAACTATGTACTTACGACCGGCACCGGTTCAGGAAAAAGCCTGGCTTACATAATACCTATTGTTGATTATGTTTTAAGACATCAGAACAAAAAGGGTATAAAAGCTATAGTTATATATCCGATGAACGCTTTAGCAAACAGTCAGCACGGAGAATTAGAGAAGTTCCTTTGCGAAGGTTATCCTACAGATAGACCGCCTGTCACTTTTCAGAGATATACCGGTCAAGAGAATCAGGACCAAAGAGATGCAATTATAGCTAACCCTCCAGACATATTGCTTACAAACTATGTAATGTTAGAACTCATAATGACCAGAGTGGAGGATAAGAAACTACTCTCCAATGCTTCATTAAAATATGTTGTGTTGGACGAGTTACATACATATCGCGGCCGTCAGGGCGCCGATGTTGCAATGCTAATACGAAGGCTCAGTGAGAAGTATGGCGGAAGTGATTTGCAGTTCGTGGGTACTTCCGCAACATTGGCTAGTGAAGGAAGCTACGATAAACAAAAGGAAGACGTTGCAAAAGTAGCCTCACTGATCTTTGGAAGTGAAGTCAAAAAAGATAGGGTAATAATGGAAACTCTCCAAAGGGCAACCAAAGAATATGATTTTTCAAATCCGGCCAATATTGAATTCTTAAAAGATAGTGTACTTAAAGTAGACGAACACGAACGCATGTCATATTCTGAGTTTATCAATTCACCCTTTGCTTCATGGGTGGAATCTACTTTTGGGATAAAAAGAGATTCCGAGGGCGGCAGATTTATTAGGCAAGAACCAAAGCCAATACAGGGGCACGAAGGAGCGGCAAAAGCATTAAGTGAGCTAACAGCTTTAGACAAAAACATTTGCGCCCAAGCTATTCAGAAGGTATTGTCGGCTGGTTATGCATGTGAAGATAAGACAACCGGTTTTAAGGTATTTGCTTTCAGACTTCATCAGTTTATAAGTTCTGGCGATACGGTATACGTATCTTTAGAAGATAGTGAAAGCAGGTATATTTCAACATCAGGGCAAAAGTTTGTACCTGGGGACAGGGGTCGCATTTTATTGCCAGTAGTATTCTGTCGTGAATGTGGTCAGGAGTATTACGTGGTAGCTAAGAGCCAGGTGGAAGGGCATTATGAGTTTGTTGCGAGAGATTTTAGGGAGACCAACCTAGAAGATGATGTAGAGGCCGGTTATCTATTCCCGGACCAGGATAAAGAATGGACAGATAATGAGGAGGAACTTATTAAGAAGGATAAGCTACCCGATGACTGGCTTGATTTGCAAGCAGGCGAACCACGCATACGAAGGGATAGACGTGAGTATCTACCCAAGGCCTTCAAGGTGCTGCCAAACGGTAACACTGACGAGAATGGAAACTTATTCTGGTTCATTAAGACGCCGTTTTCCTTCTGTCTAAACTGTGGGGTTGCATACGTACGCCGAAAGCAAAGAGATGTCAGTAAGTTGGGAACACTTAGTCTAGCCACAAGAAGTACAGATACCACAATACTTACATTAGCTGCACTGACTGAACTGTTTAATAATAACAACCTAAGTAATAAAGCGCGTAAACTGTTAAGTTTTACAGATAATCGCCAGGATGCGTCATTGCAGGCAGGTCATTTTAATGACTTTGTGCAAATCGGGCTTCTGCGTTCTGATTTATATAAAGCAGTTGACGCAGCGGGAGACGCTGGGCTTACTCATGAGCTGTTACCCCAGAAGGTTTTTCATACTTTAGATTTGGATCTTAAAGAATATGCCGCGAATAAGGAAGCTGTATTCAACGAGAATGCCAAACGGGCTTTACAAAAAGTAATAGGATATCGCATATATTACGATCTAAGGAGAGGCTGGCGTTTAACGGCACCCAATCTAGAACAATGCGGTTTACTGCAGTTTGATTATATTAACCTGGACGATATCTGTCAGGCCGAAGAGTATTGGCAAGGGAGCCATATTGCTCTTGTAGAGGCAAGCCCCGCCGTTAGAAAAGAGGTTTGCAAGGTTCTTCTGGACTATATGAGGCGGGAACTAGTCGTTAAAGTTGATTATCTTGATAGGGAATACCAAGAAGCAATAAAGCAGATGAGCAGCCAGCATCTGGATGAGCCGTGGGCTTTAGGAGAAGACGAAGTATTGTTTTCTTCAAATATTCTCTATCCCAGGAAAAAATACAATGATGATGGTCCAAATATGGTATGTATAACTGGCCGGAGCGGATTTGGGTTATACCTGAGTAGAAAAAGTACCTTTCCAAAATACATAGGGCATTTGAGGCTTGAAGAACGAGATGAGATCATAAAAAAACTGCTTGAAATCCTCTCTGCTGCAGATATAGTACAGAAGGTTGATACTAGTGGTGAGATTCCAGGATATCAGCTTAAGGCCGCGGCAATGGTATGGAAAAGCGGCGATGGAACACAGGCTTACCATGATATCATTAGGATTCCACGCCAGTCAGATTTTGGCAGCCGTAGCAACAGCTATTTTGTTGATTTTTATAAAAACGCAGCATTTCAGTATAAAAATGTCGTTGCCCGTGAACATACAGCCCAGGTTCCCAGCGAGGAAAGAGAAAAAAGAGAAGAATTGTTTAGAAATGGTGAACTCCCCATTCTATTCTGCTCACCTACAATGGAACTAGGAATAGATATAGCAGAACTAAATGTAGTCAACATGAGAAATATTCCGCCTACCCCTGCAAATTATGCTCAAAGAAGTGGACGGGCAGGAAGAAGCGGGCAGCCTGCATTAGTGTTTAGCTATTGTTCCTTAGGCAGTCCCCATGACCAGTACTACTTTCGCAGGGCGGAGAGAATGGTATCGGGGATTGTGGCTCCTCCGCGAATTGACTTAGCAAACGAGGATATGTTGGAGGCCCACCTGCATTCCATCTGGTTGGAGGAAAGCAACGTGGATTTAGGCCGTTCTTTGTTGGATCACGTTATAGATGTAAGTGGCGATCCACCTTCCTTGGACCTAAAACAAAACATGAAAGATGATTTGCAGAACCAGGCTGCGATGAGGAAAGCCGAGTTACGGGCAAGGAATATACTTGATACTATTCGCAAGCATTTAGAGAATTCAGGATGGTACAGCGAAGGTTGGTCGGAGGCAGTACTGAGTAAACTGCCATTGAGTTTTAATAATGCATGTAACAGGTGGAGAGAACTGTACAGGTCTGCTTATAACCAGATTATTACTCAGAATAAGGTAATTATGGACCCCACACGGCTTGAAAAAGATAGAAAAGAGGCAAAACGGCTGAGACGAGAAGCAGAATCACAGCTAGAACTGCTGTGTGATACCGGAAATGTCATGCAGTCTGATTTTTACAGCTACAGATATTTTGCTAGTGAAGGTTTTTTGCCTGGCTATAATTTTCCACGTCTTCCGCTTTCTGCTTATATTCCGGCACGCAGAAGTACAAATAAGCAGGACGAGTTTCTATCGCGGCCTCGTTTTCTAGCTATATCGGAATTTGGACCTCGAAATATAATTTATCATGAAGGAGTTAAATATAGTATCATTAAAGCCATACTGCCCGTAAACCGCGGAGATGATGGAACCTTGCCGTTAACCGCTGTAAAGATTTGTAGCGAATGCGGCTGTTTTCATCATATCAATGACGACTTTTTGGCAGATAACTGTGTCCAATGCGGGGCAGAACTGGATGCATCAATTAACAACCTATTACGGTTGCAAAATGTTTCGACAAAACGCCGTGAGAGGATAAACTCTGATGAAGAAGAACGGACCAAGATGGGGTATGACCTGATAACCACCTACCGGTTTACCGAAATACAAGGACAGCGCATGATAAAAAATGCTGTAATAAATACTGAAGAAGAAGACAAATTCAAACTAACATATGGTCATACAGCAGAGCTCTGGCGTATTAATCTTGGGTGGAAGAGAAGGAGATTTGACGGTTTTATTATCGACACCGAACGTGGATACTGGGCTAGGAACGAAAACGATGATACGGAGAACGATGACGGTGTAAGACTCAGTAACCATGTTCAACGAGTAATTCCCTACGTTACCGATCGGCGCAACTGCCTGTTGGTGGAGCCATTATTTGATATTGGTTATAACGCGATGTGCTCTTTACAGGCAGCGCTAAAAACCGCTATTCAGGCCGTATTTCAGTTGGAAGATAATGAACTTGCTGCTGAACCACTGCCTGACCGCAATAATCGTAGAATAATTCTCCTTTATGAATCCGCTGAAGGAGGAGCCGGAGTATTGCGCAGGCTGGTGGAGGATAGGGGTGCTATTAAACGTGTCGCTGTGGCAGCATTGGAACTCTGTCACTTTGATAGTAATACAGGTGAGGATAAAAAAAGGCATCCAAGGAGTAAAGAGGACTGTGAAGCTGCGTGTTATGACTGTCTGATGAGTTATGCCAATCAGCGGGACCATGAGTTTTTGGACCGTTTCCTAATAAAGGATATACTGATTGCACTAAAGGATGCCAGTCTAAGGATTTCACCCAGCTCTCTCAGTTGGCAGGAGCATCTTTCAAACCTTAAAGAAAAGTGCGGTTCGGGACTGGAAAAAAGCTGGCTTGATTTTCTTGTACGATATGACCTAAGGTTACCTTCTTCAACTCAAAAATTAATTGCTGAATGCGCTACAAGACCGGATTTCATTTACGAAGAGAGTTTTGTTGTAGTCTATATCGATGGCCCGCCACATGACTACCCTAACAGACAAGAAAGGGATGCCTTGAAAACAGCGCAGCTTGAAGACCTCGGCTATCAGGTCATACGTTTTGGGCACCTTGATGATTGGCTAAGTATTGTTAAAGAACATGAGGATATCTTTGGTAAGGTTGATATGCATTAGTAGGGGGGATGGGCTAATGGCTTTTGCTGTTGGGTCATTAGTAAAAGCAAGAGGACGCGAGTGGATAGTACTTCCGGGAACTAATGAAGAGATATTAATGGTCAGACCCTTGGGAGGATATGAAGCTGAGGAGACAGCAATACTACCTCAGCTTGAGGAAGTGAATTCAGCCAGTTTTGAACTGCCCGATCCTGAATATATTGGTGATAATACCTCCTGCCGCTTGCTAAGGAGTGCCATAAGGATTGGTTTGCGCTCTGCGGCGGGACCTTTCCGGTCATTTGCCCGGTTGGCTGTAGAACCGCGTCCATATCAGCTTGTGCCCCTATTAATGGCTCTAAAACTGGATCCAGTACGTATGTTGCTGGCTGATGATGTGGGAATAGGCAAGACTATAGAGGCGTGTATGATTGCCAGGGAACTGCTGGATAGGGGTGAAATAAAGCGGATTGCAGTATTGTGCCCGCCCCACCTAGCAGAGCAATGGCAAAAGGAACTGCAGGAAAAGTTTCAAATATATGCTGTAACGGTACTGCCGGGTACTGCACACAAGCTGGAAAGACAATGTATGATGGGCGAATCAATTTTTGAACGGTACCCGTACGTAGTTGTGTCCACCGATTTTATAAAAATGGACCGTAGAAGGGATGAGTTTTTACGAACCTGTCCCGAATTTGTAATTGTAGACGAAGCCCATACTTGTGCTTTTTCTGGCCAGGGTAGAAGTGCTAGACATCAACGCTATACCCTTCTTAAGCGTTTGGCAACAAGGCAGGATAGGCACCTTGTTCTGGTGACTGCAACACCGCATAGTGGTGATGAAAACGCCTTTCGATCTCTTTTGTCAATTCTAAGTGAGGACTTCAGCGGTTTACCAGAGGATATGAGCGGTAAAGAAAACGAGAAGTTGCGGCGACAACTGGCAAAACACTTTATTCAACGTCGCCGTGCTGATATAAAAGATTATCTTCAGGAGAATACTCCTTTTCCGGAAAGGGAAGAAACCGAGGAAGCGTACAAACTGCATCAAGACTATAGGATGCTGTTTAATATGGCGCTGGACTATGCCCGTAATAGTATTGCATCGTTAGAGCACGAACCTATGGCAGCCAGAATTCAGTGGTGGTCGCTGTTGGCACTGTTGCGTGCTTTGGCCAGCAGCCCGGCAGCCGCAGTGGATACCTTGAGAAACAGGGCAGGGGTATCAAATGCTGAAACCATAGCCGAGGCTGACGAGATTGGGTATCGTACTGTGTTGGATGTAGACATTGATCAGGCAGGAGAAGCGATGGATATTACCCCAGGCAGTGACGGACAGGAAAAATTGCCTTGGGGTAAAAAGAATAAAGCGATTCTCCTGGAAATGGCACGAATGGCGAAGCCTCTGTTTGGAGATAAGGACAACAAGATGTTAAAGGCAGCAGGCTTGGTTAAAAAACTAATAGAGGATGGGTATAAGCCAATTATCTTCTGCCGCTTTATTTCAACAGCGGAATACCTGGTCCAGGAGTTGCGGAAACGACTGCCAAAGAACATCGAGATAGCTGCGGTAACAGGGCAACTGCCACCGGCGGAAAGGGAAGAACGAATAATAAAACTGGCAGAACATGATAAATATGTGCTAGTGGCAACCGATTGTTTAAGCGAAGGGATAAACCTTCAGGAACACTTTAATGCGGTCTTTCATTACGACTTAAGCTGGAATCCTACCCGTCATGAACAGCGGGAGGGGCGTATAGACAGGTATGGTCAGCAAGCTAAAAAAGTTCGAGTGGTTACATACTATGGCGTAGATAATATGATAGATGGCATTGTTCTTGATGTTCTAATAAGAAAACATAAAGTTATTAGGAATTCACTGGGGATATCTATCCAGGTTCCAGCGGAAAGCAGTGCGGTCCTTGAAGCCGTTATGGAGGGCCTTATACTGCGTGGTAAAAGGCTTGGGAGCGTGGAGCAGATATCATTTTTTGATTTGGACCCCGGTTTAATGCCTATGAGAAAAGAACTCTTTGACAAATGGGAACTGGTATCACAACGAGAAAAACGTTCGCGCACACTATTTGCACAGGAAACTATACGTTTTGAGGAGGTAGCCAGGGAACTGGAAGAAGCCAGGAGTAACGTTGGCAGCCGGGAAGAAACGAAACAGTTTGTACAGGATGCTTTGCGAGGCTTCGGTGCGGTATTGCGCGGGGATGAAGTGATTGACGTTGATTACGCAACGGCTTCACAGTTATTAAAAGACCGCTTGCACTTGGACGGAAGAAGAAATGTAAGGTACTCCTTCAAATTATCCGAGTGTCAAGATGCGGTGTACTTGACCAGAACTCATCCTGTAGTAGAGAGTTTGGCGGATTTGTTGTTCAATTCCGCTTTAGATACAATAGGAAATCCACCAGCCAAACGATGCGGTGCAATAAGGACCGATGCCGTGAAAATGAGCACCACTCTACTGCTACTTCGTCTAAGATATCATATGAGTATTAAAATTAAAGGAAACAGTAAAAATACACTGATTGAAGAATGTCACCTGGCGGCCTTTAGGGGAGCACCCGAAAATGCGGATTGGCTTAAGGAAGACCATGCCCATGAACTGCTTAATGCTGTAACAAGAAAGAATGTGCCCCTTGGCCAGGCTAAGGAGTTTGTTCGCAAGGTAATTGATGGTTATGATTCATTGCTTCCCACTATTAATGAAATAGCATCGAAACGGGCAGAAGCACTGCAAAATGCCCATAGGCGGGTCCGAGCTGAAGCGAAATCCATTGGTACGGTTACGGTTAGCCCCCAGTATCCAGTTGATGTTGTCGGAATATATGTATATCTTCCGGTAGGGGGTGATATAGGTGTCAGGTAGCCGGCGGGAAAAATATGCGACTATACGCATTGAGGGTGTTGTATTAACTCCGGCGTTAATACGGATGATAGCTTCGAATGATAACGAAGTACCGGGATTGGAACCAAAGGATTATTACTTGGCGACCGGTGAACGGATTAACGAAGCCATCAGCCGGTCGTGGCAGCGGATGACCGCACTGTGGAAGCGTTTTCGCGAACAGGCTGACGGACTTGAGGAGGGAGATCTAGGCACATCAATTACCAGGGAGAGATGGATGCTACCGCTGTTCCAGGAATTGGGTTATGGCCAACTGCAAGGGGCCCGGGGGTTGATTCTGGAAGGCAAATCATATCCCATCTCCCACATGGGCAGGCAAGTGCCGGTGCATATTGTCGGATGCAAAGTATCTCTGGACAAAAGGACGGCAGGGGTAGCAGGAGCCGCCCGGTTTAGTCCTCACAGCCTGGTGCAGACTTTCCTTAATACTTCTGACGATCACCTGTGGGGTATTGTGACCAATGGATATACCTTACGCCTGCTGCGTGATGATATAAGTCTAACCAGAAACTCGTACGTGGAATTCGATCTTCGGGCAATGATGGAAGAAGAGGTTTATTCTGATTTTGTAATACTGTGGCTTCTTTGCCATCAGTCACGGTTTGACGCTGAAAGGCCGGAGGAAACAATTATTGAAAAATGGAGCTACCTGGCTCAGCAAAACGGCACTAGAATGCTAGACAACATAGGTGCGGGTGTAGAAGATGCGCTTCGTGCTTTAGGCAAGGGTTTCTTGCGGCATCCTGCAAACAGTGATTTGCGCTCCAGGCTTAAAAGCGGAAGCCTGACCCCCATAAACTACTACCGGCAACTGCTGCGGCTGGTTTACCGGTTTATTTTCCTGTTTGCTGCCGAAGACCGAGACCTGCTCCTGGATACCGATGCCAAGGCTGAAGTCAAGGAATTGTACCGGCGTTACTATTCAATGTCTCGCTTGCGTCAATTAGCCCAAAAGGTAACCGGTGGACATCATAGTGACCTATATGAAGGGCTTAAGGTTGTAATGTCGGGCCTGGGACGGAAAGAAGGCTTATCTAAGTTGGCGCTGCCAGCTCTGGGCGGCGATTTGTGGTCAACAAATTTTATACCGGATTTACAAATAGGCACTATTGCCAATAGCTATTTGTTACAGGTTATCCAGGCACTGGCCTTTACCCGCGAGAACGGCTATTTGATGACAGTGGATTACAAGAATCTTGGACCGGAAGAATTAGGAAGCGTTTATGAGTCTTTGCTTGAACTGCACCCGGAAGTTGACCCGGAAGCAGGATATTTCGAGATCGCCCCCGCTGCGGGTAATGAACGTAAAACCACCGGCAGTTATTATACACCCGCCAGCTTGGTCAATAGCCTGTTGGATTCGGCTTTGGAGCCGGTGGTTGCCCGGGCATGGAAGCAAAAGGATATAGAACAGGCTTTGTTGGATATTAAGATCTGCGACCCGGCATGTGGAAGCGGCCATTTTCTGATAGCGGCGGCTCATCGGCTGGCAAAACATCTGGCTGCTGCACGGACCGGTGAAGAAGAGCCTACTCCGGAAGCGAGAAGAAAGGCGCTGCGTGATGTAATAGCCAATTGTATATATGGAGTGGACCGCAATGAGATGGCCGTGGAGTTATGCCGAATAAACCTTTGGCTTGAATCGCTAGTTCCGGGCAAACCACTTTCTTTCTTGGAACACCACATTCAGTTCGGAAATAGTCTGATAGGGGCAACTCCGGAAATTATAGAGAAAGGAATACCAGAAAGTGCTTTTGAACCCATCGAAGGTGATATTAAAAGAATATGTAGCGAAAACCGTAAAATAAACAGGAAAGCCAGAGAGAACTATGGGCAGCAGACCTTTTTTAGCAGTATAGGTTATCTGTATGGTGTTCAGGAAAACATCGTACGGGAGTCCAGCGAGTTGGATACTCTTTCGGATGATAGTATGGATGATGTGGAACTTCGCCGCGCTGCTTATTACGACTTGATAACATCGGAGGATTATATAAAGGCAAAACTGCTGGCTGATATGTGGTGTGCCGCCTTTGTATGGAAGAAGAATGAAGATTTTCCTATGGCTTTGACAGACGATCTCCTACAAGCTGCTATGGATAACTATGAGATTGTGGCACCCTGGATGAGACAAGAGATCGGCAGGTTATCTAGACAGTACCAGTTTTTCCATTGGCATCTTGCTTTCCCGAATGTATTCTTCGGTTATAAGGAAAAAGGATTTGATGTTGTATTAGGCAATCCGCCTTGGGAACGGATAAAACTACAAGAAACAGAATGGTTTGCTCCGCGCATTCCGGAAATAGCGAATGCCCGTAATGCTTCGGAAAGAAGGAAAATGATTGCACAACTTAAGGAGGATAACCCCGAAGTTTATTATGCTTTCTTAGAAGCAAGGCGGACAGCCGAGGGAGAAAGCCATTTTATCCGCAATTCAGGAAACTACCCCCTTTGCGGCCGCGGTGATATTAATACATACAGTATATTTACAGAACTGATGCGTAGCTTGATTAACGGAAAAGGGCGGGTAGGCTGTATAGTACCCTCAGGCATTGCCACTGATGATACCACAAAGTTTTTCTTCCAGTCTTTGATGGACAAAAGGTCACTTGTAAGTCTTTACGACTTTGAGAATAGAAAAGGAATTTTCCCCGGTGTTCATAAGAGTTATAAGTTTTGTCTTCTTACTATTTCGGGAGAAGATGACCCTCAAAAACATGGGGCTGAGTTTATATTCTTTGCCCAGGATATAGCAGACCTGGCGGATAAGGAGCGGTGTTTCACTTTGACTGCAGAGGATATTGCCCTTGTCAATCCCAATACCAAGACCTGTCCGATATTCCGCTACAGGAGAGATGCGCAGATAGCTATGGACATTTACAAAAAAGTGCCTGTCTTTAGGAGAGAGGACGGCGGTGATGACAGCGGCTGGAATTTTCGTTTTAGAACAATGTTTCATATGGCAAACGATTCGCATCTTTTCAGGATTAAAACTGATCTGCTGGCCGAAGGGTACGAACTGAAGGGTAATACTTTTATTAAAGGTGATGATATATACCTGCCGCTGTATGAAGCCAAAATGTTTCATCATTACGATCACCGTTTTGGAACCTATGAGGGGGTACCGGAGGGAAGCTCAAGTACCAGCCTGCCCACGCCTTGCCTCGAGCAGTATAAGGATCCGGAATATGTAGTCCAACCAAGGTACTGGGTACATAGTAATGATGTTGAACCATATCTGATCGATGCTCCTTGGGAGTTAATCAAGTCTTATTTTGACGGCGATTATGATAAACTGTTATACCAGGTCAAGACATGGCTTTGCGGCTATTACCTAAACAGGGGCAAACGATTGGAGGATGCATCTGGCCTTGAAATACTTCGGGACCTGTCAGGCATCAGCAGGGAAACTGCAAAGGCTATGGAAAGGGACTATCCCCTTGAGGAAACCCAGGTTAAAGCCCTATTATATAATAGCAACATAACAACGGCTTTACGTGAGGTTTTTAATGAGAGGAAATATAAATGGCTTTTGGCATTTCGAAATATTACGAATGCTACAAATGAAAGAACTTGTATTGCTACCATCGTACCACCATACGCTATTGGACACAGTGCTCCTGTGATTATTTTCAATTCCTATGATAAAATGAATTCATTATTTTTAACTGCAAATATTATTTCTTTTGCCTTTGATTATATAACTCGCCAGAAAATTGGTGGTGTTAATTTTACATTTTTTATAGTCATGCAACTCCCGGTTATTAAAAATTCTTGTTATGATGAGTTTTACAGCTGGGCTCAAGGCAAAACCCTTAAAGAATGGTTGCAGCCAAAGATATTGGAATTACTACATGTGAATTACGAAACAGAACCCCTAGCAGATAGCTTTGGATGGACAAAGCCACCCACCTGGGATGAAGAGCGCAGATTTCAGCTTCGATGTGAGATTGATGCGGCATATTTTCACTTATACGGGGTTAAGCGCGATGACGTGGATTACATTATGGAAACCTTCCCTATTGTTAAGGAAAAAGATATAGCCAGATATGGCAGCTACAGGACCAAGGAAACAATCCTTAAGTATTATGATGAGATGGCTAAGGATAAAAAAACCACATAGAATTGAATTGACGAAGATGACACGAGATATAGATGCCTTATGGACTTAACTTGCGGCCACAGCGATTAGACCGGAATTCTACTTTGCCGTTTTTGACCGTTGCTAGAACTGGAGTAGTGTTATTTTTAGTAGCTTTACTGTTTAGCCGCTGCTTATCTATTCCAGTTAGCTGAGTGGGAGCATTTTTTCCGGCCTTAACTTGAACATCCCACTTTTTCGTACCGAAGTCAGCATGTAAGTCTGCTGCACCTCTGCTACCGGGAGAAACCTTAACTGATGCTCCTGCTCTACGCAGTATTTGAGCTACTTGTTGCTCTGCTTTACGTCCTTTACTATACGTGTTACTCATTTGATGCCACCCCCTGCTTATAGATTTATACTATATCTCGTGTCAGGAATATTATACCATACAATATATAGTTTATCAAACGAATGTTCGTGTGCTTTGCTTCAGTTAAGCTATATTTGATTTAATTATCAATAAAGAATACTACTGCATATATGCAAATCATAGGGGGAACAGAAGATGATATTTGCTCTAAACATATTTAGGATTTGAGGGTGATGTTATGGAAAACTTAAGCGGACCTAAATGGAACAAGTATAATGCGAACAGAATTGTCGGTGAAGACCACTTGGGTATTAGATATGTTGCAATAATAATTGCAGATTACTTACAGAACGGAATAACAAGTATTACTCCAAGGGCAAGATATTGGTCATTTTATACGTGGGTGTTACATGACTTTATAAACAATAGCCAAAATCGTTCATTGGCAGAGTTTAAAAAATATTTAAAGAGACAGGAATGGTTCTACATTCTGGCAAATATTGCTCAATTAGAAGGTAATGGTCCAGTTGGTCTGATAGGAGTAACAAAAGGACAGGAAGTATGGAATACTGGTTTAGAGGAATTGCCTGAAAGAACAGATTACCTGAAAAATTCGCTTGGAGGGTACGGTCAGGCATATAGGAATGTTATTAAAATATTAGGGTTTACAAGGGAAGCTGACACGGAAAAAGGCGTGGAAATTGATAGAATTACTGAAGAAGGAAAAGCCTTGGCCATAGCATTTGAAAACACAATAAAACACACTGATTATTATAGTAACTATCGTTTATCAAGCGATAAAATTCCAAGGCGCGTACTTAAGGAATATGGAGATGTTGCAGGATTGGACAGACTGAATCAACCGTTCTCGCAGGACTTGTATATTTTGAAAAAACATTTCATGCCGGATAAAACGGAAGACAGGCTAAAAATACTTAGATGTTCTTCGTTAGAGTATTATATGTACATAATTAAAAATCATGGAGCAGAATGCAGTAAAGGGCTAAGCGGATGGCGGAATATAATATATGATAAGCACTCAATAAAGGGCCAGCAGTACAAAAAGATACCAGATATATTTGATGAGGTAGCGAAGGGCTGGGAGATATATCATGGAAGGCAGCTATTTACATATGGATTAGAAGCAATATGGTCATACGTCTTGGATTTATTAAGCATAAAACCATGTCTACGTTCTTGGCTTATTGAAAATGTAATAGAAAATCTAAAAAATGAAGGCATTGATGTGAACAATAGGGTAGAAGAAATATTGCATTTATTACCATTAGATATTACTGATAGAGAAGAGTATATAAAGAAGGCTGCAAATCAGTACGGGTCTGCCACTGAGAGGGTATACTATCCCTTGTTATTAATGCTAGATGTTTATTATAGATTTAAGGACAGAAGTGACTTCCATGAGATGCATAAAGAGTTTATAA
>JAAYAE010000078.1 GCA_012719555.1 Acholeplasmataceae bacterium
CTTGTCACTTTTTGTCAATGATAATAAACTAATATTTCAATTAAATTCTCTTTAAATCACGCTTACCGGATCAACATCAAAATAAACATTTTTCATCTCTTTAAATTCCGAATCCATAAGTAACCGCTTAATCATACTCATGTTATTGCTCTTGATGAGAACATTAACACGATAAATATTATTTACCATAGCTACTATTGCCGGAAACGGGCCCATAACCTGCGTTTCCTTGCCGTTTTTGTCCAATTTTTGCGTTTCCAGAAAATCAACTATTTTTTCTGCAATTGCGTTCCCTAAATTTTGATCCTTATGCAAGACAGTTATTTTAAGTAAATTGGAATATGGTGGATACCATAACTCTTTCCTGGCCTGCAGTTCTACTTGAGCAAAACCGGCATAGTCTTGAATTGCCGCCATTTTCAAAACCTGATTATCAGCATCATAGGCTTGAAATATTACTTTACCATGCTTTTCTCCGCGTCCTGCTCTGCCGGCAGCTTGAGTCAACAAAGCAAAAGTTCTCTCACCTGAACGAAAATCAGGTAAGTTAAGTTGTGAATCAGCCGATAATACTCCTACTAAAGTAACATTAGGTATATCATGCCCTTTAGCTACCATTTGCGTTCCCAGCAAAACATTATACCTACCACCGACAAATGCACGCAATATATCCTCATGGGCAAATTTTGCCGTAGTGGAGTCTTGATCCATGCGAATTGGTTTAATATTTTCAGCTAAAGATTGTAACTCTCCTTCGGCTCGTTCCGTTCCGGTGCCAAAAAATTTTATTCTTCGGCTGTGGCACTTAGGACACTCATCAGGAATGGACATTGTATGCCCACAATAATGGCAGCGCATTAATTTTTCTTTGGCGTGATAAACCAAAGCAACTGCGCAATTAGGGCAAGTAATAGTTTCACCACAATCACGACACATTACAAAAGTTGAAAATCCACGACGATTGAGTAAAACTATCGCCTGTTCTCCCACATTAGCCGTTTCTACTAAGGCACTACGCAAACTCCTAGATAGTACGGATTTATTACCACTTTGTAATTCTGCCCGCATATCAACTATTTCCACTTTTGGTAACTGCCCGCCTGCCGTTGGTCTTTTAGTTAGCTTTAAATAACAGTATTCTCCATTTATTGCTTTATAGTAAGATTCCAAATCTGGCGTGGCGCTGCCTAAAACTACCGGTACCTGAAGTATTTGCGCTCTTTCCAGTGCAACTTTTCTAGCATGGTAATTCGGACGCTCTTCTTGTTTATAAGTGTATTCTTGTTCTTCGTCTATAATAATCAAACCTAATTGAGCAAAAGGAGAAAATACTGCCGAACGGACGCCTATCAAAATATCTGCCTGACCTGATCGCATACGTTGCCATACATCAGCCCGTTCACTAGGTGAAAGTTTACTGTGGGCCACGGCTACCTTATTACCAAACCATGATTTAAAACGTTTCACAATTTGTCCGGTTAAAGCAATTTCGGGCACTAAAACCATGGCTTGCTTTCCCGCAGCTACTGCTTTATCTGCCAGCCGCAAATAAACCTCCGTTTTACCACTTCCTGTAATTCCCTTTAACAAGAATGGTTGATATATACCCGCCAGCATCGGAGAACTCACAGCCTGAATTGCTTTTTTTTGTTCATCCGTAAGTGTCAATATTTCCTTGCTTTCCTGCTTAGACTTATAGCTATCTCGTAATATACGCTCCTCAGTTTTTTTAATCCAATTTTTAATTACTAAAGTACGCATGGTCGCCATAGATATTTTTTGTGTACTAAGCTCTATGGCAGCTAACTTTTCTACACTATTTAAAACCA
>JAAYAE010000079.1 GCA_012719555.1 Acholeplasmataceae bacterium
ATCTCTGAAAATCTATTTCAAGTGATTTTCAGAGACGTTCGCGTTTTTAGAACACCAAGTGTTATTTTATGAGAAAAAAGGACAATTCGTTGTTGTCATAAAACTGCATTAATTTTTGCTTCCTGTTGTGCTTTAATCATAGGTTTAATGCCGCCGGATTGTAAAATGTTCATAATGTATGGTGACATAGGTACTGCATGAGCGGTATTACCTGTAGTCTCATTTTTTATTTCACCTGTTTCTATATTAACGAGCACCCTATCCCCTGCCTTAACAAAAGCGGTAATACCCTTACATGTAATAACAGGAACTCCTAAATTAATAGCATTACGGAAAAAAATACGCCCAAAAGATTCGGCAATAACGGCACCAACACCTACACCTTTCAATGTAATAGCGGCATGTTCACGAGATGAGCCACAACCAAAATTAGTACCAGCTACAATAATATCTCCTACTTTAAATTTTTTAACAAAATCTTCATCAACTCCGGCCATAGCATGCTTACGCACATCTTCTACGTCTGTAAGTTCCACAAAACATCCAGGATAAATTTGATCAGTATCAATATTTTTACCAAAAACAAAAGCTCTGCCCTGTGCTATGTTATTCATTTGTGCCACCTCCTATAATTCCGTTCTTGGATCGCTGATTACGCCATGAAGTGCCGAAGCAGCAACCGATGCCGGCGAAGCTAAATAAATTTGTCCTTTTTTATGCCCCATGCGCCCAGGAAAATTTCTGTTTGTAGAGCTAATGCAACTTTCACCCTCAGCAAGTAACCCTTGGTGAATACCCAAACAAGCTGCACAGCCTGTAGCTGTTAATGTTACCCCAGCTTCCAGTAATGTTTGAATGTAGCCTTTGGCTATACATTCCGCTAAAACACCTCTAGAAGCCGGCACTAATATCATTCTTATATCTTTGTGTACCTGTTTGCCCTTTAAAATATTTGCCGCTATAGCAATATCCTCTGTACGTCCACCTGTACAAGAACCCAAATAAGCTTGATTTAATTTTGTACCTGCGTATTTCGATAAATCAAACACATTATCTACGCTAAAAGGAACTGCTACTTGAGGTTCAAAGTTAGAAACATCGTAAGTTAAATCCTCCGCATATTTAAAATCAGCATCAGTTTCATAAATTTTATATTTAGCAGTAACTTTCTCTTTTAAAAATTCTTTTGTTATTTCATCCGGTTGTATGTAGCAAGCCTTGGCTCCCATTTCCGTTGTCATATTACAAATACACATACGCTCAGAAATGCTCAATTCTTTTAACACAGGCCCTGCAAACTCTACCGCTTTATACACTGCATAATCTGCACCTAAATCACCAATAATTTTCAAAATTACATCCTTAGCATAAACACCTTGAGGCAGCTTGCCGGTCAAATTAATACGGATAATTTCCGGCACCATAAACCACAGTTTTCCTGTAATCATGATAGTTGCCAAGTCCGTTGCGCCTACGCCTGTACTGAAAGCACCGAAAGCACCATGGGTAGTGGTATGCGAATCCGTAATAATAATAATTTCTCCCGGATAGGACCAGCCAATATCGGCCATCACCTGATGACATACTCCGGCATTAATATCCATGAGTTTTTTAATGCCCTGCTCTGCACAGAACTGACGAAAATGCTTATGGTTATCTGCTTGCATTACTGTAGCACAGGGAGCATAGTGATCAAAAAACATAATAATTTTATCCGGGTTAAATACCTTCGTCCCTTTCATTTCATAGAAAGAACGTACCGTTTGCAAATACAAATCATTAATTCCTGCAACATCAATATCACAATTAACAATCTCACCGGATTTTACACTATCCACCCCTGCTTTCGCAGCTAATATTTTTTCAATGGCATGCATTTCTTTCCCTCCTTTAATTTTTATCTTTAACCAACGGAACTGTATACCCACCCTCAGGCATAATAATAATTTTATAATCTTTGCCTACTGTTTCTTCTGCTAGTTTTAATGCTGCTGGTACAGAATCTACTACCCCAGAAAATTCCATAGTCTTTGCCAATTCAGAATTTAATGCGGAAACTAAAATAAATTTTGCCTTCTGCATTAAGCGCGTAACAGCAAAAGCTTTATGAACTCCGATAGCAAAATGTTTTTCTAACAAAGCTTTAATCTTATCAGCAGAATCATATTCCCTACAAGTGTCTTCCAAAGGTTTTGATCCACTTCCCTCAATACACTCAGCAACCATGATAACTACTCCTCCTTCACGCACTGCGCACCAAGCATTATTCATGGTTTTTTGCATCTGGTACACATTAATGTCCTTAGGATATCCACCGCAGCTAGAGATTACAATATCTGCGGTTTCAGGAATATCCACTCCATAAACTTCATCAACAAATTTGCAAGCTTCTTGATGAGCTAAATCATAGTCACCGGCAAAAATCTTTAAGAAATGATGTTCAGCATCCAGTACACAATTAAATAGAAATAGGGAACGCCCCTTTGCAAACATGCTAACTGCTTCCATTTGATCTTCATAACAGGGATTACCATGTAAAACACCAATATCAGCATGTTCCTCCAACATATGACTGTGGTTCATACGAATTGTCTCCATAGCTGCCACACCAGGCAAAATCGCCTTGCGGCCGCCACCGTAACCGCAGAAAAAGTGATGTACTATGCTACCTGTCATAAATATATGATCAACGTTGCATATCTTTTTATTAAACCACACCGGTGTTTTGCGACTTGTCTCTCCAAAATATTGAAAATCTTCCTCAACTTTGGAATCGCTGTTATATAGCTTTACCCGACTACCAACATCAGGTCCTACCGCCTCTACCATTTCTTCTCTAGTCATATTCCGGTGAGTTCCTAAAGCAAAAATAACAAACATATCTTCATCTTTAACACCTAATTTGTTCATTTCATTAACCAATACCGGCATAAAATCAAAAGTGTTAGCTACTCTTGTTGGATCATTACAAATAAAAGCTATTTTTTGGCCAGGCTTTATGATCTTATCAATGGGCTCTCTGCCAATGGGATGATAAATTGACTCCAAAATCGCTGCCTTAAGATTTACAATCTCCGGAAATTTAGCAATATGCACTTCTTTCAAAACACGGTTGCTGTCTAACTCGAACTCCTTGTGTTCGTGACCATACGCTAAAGAATACCTTGTCATAATTTTGCCCCCTTATTGCTCTGATATTTGATATTATATCCATTTATTATGCTTTCATAATATTC
>JAAYAE010000080.1 GCA_012719555.1 Acholeplasmataceae bacterium
CTATATATCGATGTGATAAAATATTATTAAAAATATGGAAAAATATGTTGTTACAGTTTGAAATGACAATAATAAACATGTGATGAAGAGAGGGTGTTTCCTATGACTTTAGTACATGATTTTGATTCAACGCTTAACCGAAAAAATACTCAATGCAAAAAATGGGATACTTATGGTGATGATGTGATTCCTATGTGGATCGCTGATACTGATTTCAAATGTCCCGAACCTATTGTTAAGGCGATACAAAAGAGAGCTGAGCATGCAATTTTTGGTTATCCTTGTATTGACAAGGGGTATGAAGAAGCTGTTTGCGGTTGGCAGAAACGCCGTTTCGGCTGGGAAGTAAAACCGAGTTGGGTAGAGTACACTCCGGCTGTAGTTCCTGCTATTGTTTATGCAATGCGCGCTTTCACTAATCCAGGTGATAATGTGCTTGTACAAATGCCGGCATACCATCCCTTTCACCAGGTTATTCCGCATAATGGCCGTTATATCGCACCGAATCTTTTACTCCATAATGAAGATGGTTCTTGGTCAATTGCTTGGGAAGATCTGGAGAATAAACTTTCTGATCCTAGAACTACCATGTTCCTTTTGTGTAGTCCTCATAATCCTACCGGCAAATGTTTCACGCGAGAAGAACTTGAGAAGATTAGTGAGCTGTGTATTAAGCACAATGTTTTCGTAGTTTCCGATGAGATTCATTCCGATATTATTTACAAAGGATTTAAACATATCCCTTTCGGGAGTATTTCCGAAGGAGCCGCTAATAACTGCGTAGTTTGCGTAAATCCAAGCAAAACTTTTAATATCGCAGGGTTTCGTACAGGAGCGGCGATTATACCTAATCGTAATAAACATGATCGTTTCTACAGTGAAATGGAAAATTTAAAAGCATTCGGACGCAATATTTTTGGTACGCTTGCGGTGCAGACTGCATATACTAAATGCGATTATTATGCTGATCAATTGATGGAGTATTTACAAGGTAATCTAGATTATACTCACAAATTTTTACAAGAAAATATACCTAAAATTAAATTGGGTCCCATCCAGGCAACCTATTTACTTTGGCTTGACTGCAAAGGTTTGAACATGGAGCATTCAAAAATGATGAAATTCTTTTTGGAAAAAGCCAAGGTTGCCATGAACGATGGGTATACTTTTGGTCCAGGTGGTGACGGTTTTATGCGTTTGAATATAGCGTGCCCACGAGCACAATTGGTGGAAGCATTGGAACGTATGGCCAAGGCAGTAAAGGAACTAAGTAAATAAAAGATTTGGCTTCATACATTAATTGTCATACAAAAGGAGAAAAATTAAATGGAAAAAATTGTTGTATCTACGAATAAAGCTCCGGGTGCTATTGGACCGTATTCACAAGGAATTAAGGCTAATGGGTTTGTGTTTATTTCAGGACAGCTTCCTCTAGATCCTGACACAGGCGCATTTGCTGAAGGTGGCATTGAAAATCAGACGAGACAGTCTTTGACAAATGTTAAAAGTATTTTAGAAGCCGCAGGGTCGGGATTAGACAAAGTAGTTAAAACAACTGTTTTTCTTAAAAATATTGCTGACTTTGCTGCTATGAACAGCGTTTATTCTGAATTCTTTACAACAGAGTGCCCGGCTCGGTCGGCATTTCAAGTAGTTTCTCTACCTAAAGATGCTGCGTTGGAAATTGAAGTTATTGCACTTGCATAATTAGGGGGGTGTTTGTAATGAAGTGTAATTGTGCTAACTGCTCTTCTCACGCCTGCTACA
The DNA here is from genome assembly GCA_012719555.1 of Acholeplasmataceae bacterium. Taxonomy (GTDB): domain Bacteria; phylum Bacillota; class Negativicutes; order Acidaminococcales; family Acidaminococcaceae; genus JAAYAE01. The sequence continues at coordinate 1,768 of JAAYAE010000080.1, forward strand.
CTAAAGGTATAAATTGTACAGGTGTTTCTAAGGATATAGTGAAAAGTGCTTATACTGAAGAAGAATTGAAAATTATGCAGGCTGCGGCATATGTTGAAGGTACTTTTTACAGCAGTGTGACTCGTTTGCAGGAAACTGCCGAATTTGCCAAAGCCATGGGATATAAAAAACTGGGGATGGCTTTTTGTATTGGACTTAATGAAGAAGCCCGTTATATTGCTCGATATTTTACTAATCAGGGGTTTGAATTATACAGTGTTTGCTGTAAGACTTGCAGTTTACCTAAAAAAGAACTGGACTTAAAGCAGGTTAATCCTGAACTGGAATGTGAAGCTATGTGTAATCCGAAGTTTCAAGCAAAATTTTTAAGCGAAAAGGGCGTAGAACTCTTTATATCCTGTGGATTATGTGTAGGGCATGACGCGATTTTTAATAAAAATTGTGATGGTCCGGTAACTAATCTAGTTGTTAAAGACCGTCTACTTGCCCACAATCCGCTAGGTGCTATATATTCGCGATATTGGAAGCGCAAACTTGGTATAATGGATGCTGATGAAGTATGAAATTAATTAATAAATAACAGAAATGGTAATAACTTGAAACAAAGTTATTACCATTTCTGTTATTTATGCTAATATGCTGCGATTTAAAGGGTGCAGTGATTATTCGCTTTCTTTTTTAATTTTACTTAAGTATCTGTATACCGTAGGTTCTGAAACATCAAGACTTGCAGCAAGGGCAGGTATTCCACCTTTTAGAAGAAAAAGGCCATTGTCGTTTAGTTCTTGTATTATGGAAATACGTTCTTCTAAAGAGAGTCTTTCAGGGGCAACAGGATATTTTTCCAATGCACTGTTAATGAGTGTTTCGATAACGTCCCCCACAGTTCCTTGAAAATTTTCAAAGATATTTAATGACCCGGAGGGTGAACCATTATGCGTCGTATCGCCCGTTGTAAAGAAATGGTCATTATCGGTTTCATCATGGATGATTTCATCGCTCAAAAATTTTCTGGCGGTTAAATAAGGTGATATATTGTGATTTATGCAGAGAACGCCAATGGTTTTATTTTTTTCATCGTGAATGAAGAAACTTGACGAAAGGCTTACATGACCTTTATTGTCTTTGGCATGATAATTGCAGAGATAAGGACGATGTTCAATATTACCTTTTTTTAGAACTTTAAGCACGAAGTCTGTTACTGGCCCGCCTACTGACCGACCACTTAATTCACCGTTAGCAATAGCTACAATGGAATTTTCTGGTTTTGTTAGGTCATGAAGGGCTATTTCATAATTATTGCCTAGGGCTTCCCCAAGAAATTTTACTATGGGAATGTATTGTTCTATTGTTAGCATATAGCACCTCTTATCATAGCGATAAATTATTATCAAGAG
>JAAYAE010000081.1 GCA_012719555.1 Acholeplasmataceae bacterium
ATGTCAAGCAAATAAACAGGAGGAAATATATGCTTCAAATAAAAAATCTATTTTTTTCCTATGGAAATACACCTTATGTATTGAAAAATCTAAATCTCCAGGTAACGGAGGGTAAGTATATTTCGATTTTAGGTGAAAATGGTTCAGGAAAAAGTACACTTGTTAAATTAATATTAGGTTTGCTTACCCCTGCAAAAGGAACTATAGAAAATGAGTTTAAACAAATTGCCTATGTGTCGCAAAGATTTGAGAGCTTAAATAAACAATTTCCCATAACGGTTAAAGAGGTTTTAACTTGTTACCAAAAAACAAGACATCTTCCTGGCAAAAATTTGATTGCAGAGAGCCTTGCCTTAGTAAACATGAATGAATATGAAAATGCTCTTATTGGTACTTTATCAGGCGGACAATTCCAAAAGATTTTCATTACCAGAGCGCTCATGGGAAATCCGGACTTGTTAGTTTTGGATGAACCGTCTAACGGAATTGATATAAAAAGCCAAAATGAAATTTACCAGCTTATTAAGGATCTAAATAGAGAGAGAAAAATTACTGTCATTTGTGTGGAGCATAACCTTAAAGCGGCTATTAGAAACTCACATTTGCTTTATCATATGTCCAACGGAGTTGGCCATATGTGTAATCCTCAAAATTATATAAAAGAATATCTCATGGAAAACACAGGAGCTGAAGAATATGTTTCAATATAGTTTTATGCAAAATGCTTTTATGATTGCAATTTTGATTTCCGTTTTGTGCCCACTTATTGGCATGTTCCTAGTTTTAAAACGCTATTCCATGATGGGAGATACTTTAGCCCATGCCTCCTTAGCCGGTGTAGCGGTGGGTTTGATGTCACATGTTAACCCCATATTAAGTGCTTTTCTGTTAACGTCTTTTTTTGGTGTAGTGATTGAAAGATTACGCAGACATTTTAAAAATTATGCGGAATTAATTTTAGTTATTATTCTTTCTCTGTCTGTGGGCATTGCCATTACTTTGATTAGTTCTGGTGTCGTACACGCAAATGTTGATTCCTTTTTATTTGGGAGTATTCTTACGGTTACGAGACAGGATTTTTATCTAGTGTCAGCTTTGAGTATAATTTCTTTATTTATTGTGTCCAAACTTTACCATTCGCTCATGTTTATGATTTTTGATGAAGAGGGAGCTATAATTGCCGGAATTAATGTAAAATGGATTAATTATATTTTTTCCATCCTAGTGGCTGCTACAATTTCTATTTCCATACAAATAGTCGGCATTCTTGTTATAAGTTCTTTGATTGCTTTACCAATTGCCACAGCTTTGCAGTTACACCGTGGTTTTAAACCAACACTGTTGTATGGAGTGTTATTTAGTTTTATTGATATAGTCAGCGGGATTTTTTTATCATATTGGGTTAATGCTGCTCCCGGTGGAGTTATTGCTCTTATTTCCGTTGCTCTTTTGCTTTGCGTTTTAATTTTTCAGAAAATATTTTATCGGAGGAGTCCCCTGTGGAAACTTGCTAAATAGAACAAATATGTTTAAAATGAATACTAGGTATAAAGA
>JAAYAE010000082.1 GCA_012719555.1 Acholeplasmataceae bacterium
ACTTTTCCTAAAATTGTAACAGGTAATTTTTTAATATCTTCACATGTGTAAAAATGAGTTGGATAAATAGCGGGGTTAAAAGCTTGTAACATAATACCATCTTCGCGCATGATAACTTGTTTTATGGTAGCTTCTTCACCATTTATTAAAACAATAGCCAAACTTCCACTGTCCACGGAGGGCTGTTTACGCACGATTACAACATCATTTTCACAAATTCGAGGTGTCATTGAGTCCCCTTTTATTTTTAACGCGAAAAAGTCTCCGGTAGCAGCAAGCTCCGGAGCTATTTCTTCGTAATCAATAACATCTGTCACTGCCTCAACAGGAATTCCAGCAACAACTCGTCCAAGAACGGGAATTTTCCCACCTTTTTGAAAGTCCATCTTATCAAACAATAAAGGACCATCAACATCAGCGCCCATTAGCCAAGGAATTGAAATATTTAACGCTTTGGCCATTTTTTCTAAGTTATACTGATTTGCTTTATATCCGCCTTTTCGATATTGGCTGATTGCGCCTTCATTGACGCCGCTAACTCTAGCCAATTCGGCAGCACTCATTTTCCGCATTGAAAGAGCCTGATTAAGTCTATCCTTAAATTCCATAGTATCAACCTCCTAAAGGTGATTTTACAACAAAACTTTAAAAAACACAAGAAAAACTTTAGAAAACTATTGACTATAGAAAACTAAAGTGTTATACTTCGACTCGAGGAGGTGACGAGATGAAAAACATTATATATGATTACTCAAAATTACTAGGCCGTATGCGCGAGAAAAATGTAACGCAAGTAGGTCTAGCCAAAGAAATAGGGTTATCAGAAACAAGCATAAATCTTAGCTTAGGAAATAAAAGACCTTTCAAACAAGACGAAATAGCATGCATTTGTTGTTCACTTGATATTCCGATTTCGGAGGTTGAAGAATATTTTTTTTATCGCAATACTTTAGAAAACTAAAGAAAGGAGACCTTAGCTATGTCAAAATTAGTCATTCCGCTATGGGAAAAGGCTGTGCTGTCTGTTGAAGAAGCGGCGGAGTATGGTAATATGAGCCCTCAGATTATTAGAGGGCATGCGCATTTAGCAAGCTTAGGAAAGTCGAATTTCCCTGTGTTTTGGGTTGGATGCGCAGTAAAAATACACCGTGAAGAATTTTGTGAGTGGCTCAAAGAACTGGCAATGGGGCATCATCGATTAGAAGTTAAAACAGTGACCGCAATAGTCGCGCAGGCTACACAACCAGTAAAACCAGGTCGACCACGAAAAGGGGTGGGCAAAAATGTTATCGGCTAAATACGTTGTAGATATGGAGGATGAGCAGAACATGGGAACAGCAAAATGAAAAAATTATTGTTATTTGAAGAGTTTAAAGAGTCAATAGAAAACCTACCAGTTCCACAAGAAAAGTCAACGTGGTTCTCAAAAGTAAGGAGTATTCTTTTAAGAATCCATTAATTCTAGTAAAAAATTTTATAAGACAGCCTAATTCTATGCAGCTACATTCCAGAACAATATAGACAACTTTAGGAAAGAAGGAATTTTAAGTATGTTATCAACAGATCATTGCCTAGACCTTATGACCATATCAGTTAAAGAGAATGCTAATAAAACGACGGATGCAATTTTCGACAAGCTGGATATTATTGATTCACTAGTTGCCTATGAAAGGTATCAAGAAATAAAAAAAGCCTTCACAGTTGTAGCGGCTGTAAAAGCTTTTGGAATTAGTAAAGAGTTAGACATTTATTTGGCAACAGTAGTTAAATAAGCAACTACCGATTGTGCAACGGCAGCATATAGAACTTGGTATTTAGTAAGATGAGCACTAAGCCTAGACAGGAGACCGCGCTGCAAAGGGTATCCTTTTTCAATACATTCATATAAAGCAGCCAAGTCTTTTACTATCCTATCTTTTTCTTCTTCAGAGGCATCTAACTTTGTAACTATAGATTTTATTTCATCATAGGATAGACCATTAGTAATATTAACTGTATTGTTATTTGCGCTATTAGCCAGTATCCCATTATTTATAACATTTTCAGCATTGATTTTTAATTTGCTTTGGTCAGATTCTTTTATACCTTCTATTTGACGGATGCCTTTAGCTGTTAAACGGCAACCAATCGGGACACCAATACATTCACAATAACCCTCAATATAGCCGTCATGTTTCAATAGCCTGTAATTGTCTAATATTTCCATTCTATTTCCACTGACATTATCTATTCTTGCGGAGTAGGATGTTTTACCAATGGCGCATGTTTGATCATAAAAGAATTTAAGTAGTTCCATCATATCATCATATTTTGACATACATAATCACCTCCTTTCTAAGGAGATTATAACACAAATAAAATAACAGTAAGGATGTGGTGCATCATGAATAAATTAATTTTACTTATTTGTATAGCAGTTGTGTTTATGGGCTGTGCACAGCAACCTAAAACCATTTATACCACTAAAGAAGTAGTAACGGTTCATACAGGAGATACAGTGTGGGGGATTGCAAGCAGGTATTGTGGAGACGTATATATGTTGGAATACCTAGAAGAGCTGAAGTCCTTGCCGGAAAACAAAAAAGTTTTAAAACCAAATAGGCCACTGCAGCCGGGAGATAAGCTGACTGTGTTAGATATAAAAAAATAGACCATCAGGTTACGACTGATGGCCTATGGGTAAAACGCTTATATAAAACTATAAAGTCATTATAGCAAATATAAATAAAAATGGGAAGAGGAGGGAAAGAAAAATGAACCAAGTTGTTATTGAAACCAAAATTAAAAGTCTTAAGGAATACAAGAAAAAAGCAGAACGACTTTTAAGAGCAATAAAAAAAGCAAAATCATTGGCAAATGAAATTGCTCTTTTTAATCTTAAGTTGTCTGTGAAGTCTAAAAAAAATTAGA
>JAAYAE010000083.1 GCA_012719555.1 Acholeplasmataceae bacterium
GTTTATATATAGAAAGAAAAAATATTATATTGTCCCTTTAACAGGACTTTATATGGGAAAAGTAATGTTAGCCGTTGCTAATGCTTGTGTTATAGGTTCAGGAGAAGTATAATTAAGGTGTTACGAAAGATAAAATAATTCATAGTGAGTATTTAAATAATGTAACAATTAAATGCTTGAAATTTAGGTACTAGACATCTATAATTATCATTTATTTCCCTAAAAAACAGCACAAATTATTTATAATTTACTGTTTTTGTTTAGAAATTACTATATAATTGAAGAGGGAGAGTTTTATGCGACGTTATTTGCTACCATTGTTTTTAATGGTTTTTGACATATTGTTGATTATAGGTGCCTCTATAACCAGTCTGTTCATGCGTTTTGATTCTACGATTTTTGACCGCTATATTCCTAATTTGGTCACAGAATTGCCGTTTTTGATTTGTTCTTACTTGTTGTTTTTCTACATGTTTAGAATATATCGACGTATTTGGCGTTATGCAGGTATTAAAGAGCTGCTGGCTATTGTGTTTTCTTCTTTATGTGGAGCAGTTTTGTTTATGCTAATTTCAGATACTATGGCTATTTTCATACCACACTCGGTGCATGTTCTGACATTTTTCATAGTAGTTGCCGGGGTTTGTTCCAGCCGTTTGGTATTAAGGTATTTCATGATACTTTCTGAACGCGAAAAAATAAACGATGGCAGCAAGAAACCAGTGTTGATTATAGGTGCCGGCGATGCAGGAAATCTTATTGCCAGAGATATAGCGCAGTTTCACAATCGTGGCCGAAAAATTATTGGCTTTATTGACGATGATGTGCACAAGCAAGGCAATTTGTGTATGGGCATACCGGTTATCGGTGGCAGTTCCAAATTGGAAGCAACTGTGCAAAAATATGGCGTAAAAGAAATATTTATAGCAATTCCTTCTCTGCCACAGGAAAAAATAAGGAAAATAGCGAATTTATGTAGTACAATTAAATGTGAGACGAAAATACTTCCAGGGTTATACTCTTTATTGGATAAAAATATTACTTTTCGTGATTTACGTCCGGTTGGCGTAGAAGATCTGCTCCAGAGAGAGCCGGTGCAGCTTGACCTAGCTATGGTGGCAAATTATTTGACAGATAAATGCGTTTTGGTAACTGGTGCCGGAGGATCTATTGGCAGTGAGCTATGTAGGCAGATTATGCTGCTCAAACCCTCTCGTTTGCTTTTATTGGGACGAGGAGAAAATAGTATTTATGAGATTCACCGAGAATTAAAGGCCCTATATGGTGGTGAGCGTTTACTGCCTTTAATAGTGAACATTACTAATGAAGAAAAAATTAAAGAAATCTTTGCTAAATATAAACCACAAGTGGTATTTCATGCTGCTGCCCATAAACATGTTCCTCTTATGGAAAGAAATGTATCTGAGGCCATATATAATAATGTTTTTGGCAGTTGGAAATTAGCGAAAGCTGCAGGAGAAAACGGCACAGAAGTTTTTATTATGATTTCTACAGATAAGGCAGTAAACCCCACCAGCGTCATGGGCGCTACCAAGCGTGTTCCAGAAAAAATAATACAGGCAGCAACAAATATTTATGCAACTAAATATGTTGCCGTGCGCTTTGGCAATGTTCTTGGCAGTCGTGGCAGTGTGGTTCCTTTGTTCAAGGAACAGATAGCTGCAGGGGGACCGGTAACGGTTACAGACCCAGAAATGAAACGCTATTTTATGACTATTCCCGAGGCCTCTCAGCTTGTTTTGCAGGCCGGGTCTATGGGGAAAGGCGGGGAAGTATTCGTTTTGGATATGGGAGAGCCGGTTAAAATATTGGATTTGGCCAAAAATATGATTAGGCTATCCGGTTTCGAGCCGGATGTGGATATTCCCATTCATTTCACTGGGTTACGACCTGGGGAAAAGCTATTTGAGGAGCTTATGAGTGCCACGGAAGGGAATATGGCAACAATGCATAAGAAGATTTACCGTGCGGATCTTAAGTGTGAGGACCCTAACAAATTGCGTGGTCAGTTGACAAAATTAACTGAACTGAGGGATGAAGCTGAAATTATCGAATTTTTAAAGGAAATTGTGCCGAATTACACGCCAAATCATTTCTAGGGGGGATAGCATATGATTGATGTTCATGCACATATTTTAGATGGGGTTGACGATGGAGCCCAGAGTATGACGGACTCTATTGAGCTTTTGCGCATGGCAGCTGATAGTGGTACTACAGATATTATCGCTACCCCTCATTTAATTGAGGGAGCTAGTCACTTAAGCTGGGAAACAATTAAAGAAAAAACAGATGTTTTGAATGGGAATGCTCTTTCTGCCGGCATTCCTATTCGTGTTCATACGGGGGCAGAAATAGAACTGAATTTGGATATGCTGGATATGATTGAAAAAGGCCAAGGTGGGTATTGCCTAGCAGGCAGTAAATATATTTTAGTGGAATTACCTATGGAATCTATTCCTCGGTGCGCTGACGATTTTTTTTATGAGTTGCAACTTCGCGATTTAGTCCCGGTATTAGCTCATCCTGAAAGACACAGCAATCTGCAAAAGCATCCGGAAATTTTACTTGTATGGGTACAGCATGGCATATTATTGCAATGCAACGCAGGCAGTTTTACGGGGATGTTTGGAACAAAAGCTCAGGCTTTTGCTGAAATTTTGCTCAATAATAACATGGTTCATTTTTTAGGCAGCGATGCCCACAAAATAGAACGGCGCAATACTGACATGAGGGAAGCAGTGGCTAGGATGAAGACACTGGTTTCGGAATTGTATGTTGAACAAATAGTTGCTGCCAATCCACAAGCTATTTTGGATAATAGATTGCTGGATATTGTAGTGCCTAAAGAAATTGTGGAGCCAAAAGCGGAGAGAAAAGGATTTTTTGGAAAATTTTGGAGATAAAGTTTCTCTAACTTACCTATGTATTATATTATGGGAGGATTGCAATGAAAAGGATAATATCAATACTTTTATTTGTTTTTGCATTAATGTTTGCGAATCTGGTGTTTGCCTCCGAGTATATTATGTGTCCCGGTGATCAACTAGACATTATAGTTATGGGTGTCCCGGAAATGAGTACAGGATATACTAGTTCCGGAACTACAACGTTAGTTCCTACCACCCCACAAAATAAATATGTTGTACGGCCTGATGGCAAGGTGTCTTTTCAGCTAATTGGAGAGGTTGATACTACAGGTCTTACTGTTAGCCAGTTCACCAAGGTATTGCAGGAAAAATTAGCAAAATATATCGTTAATCCGCAAATTAGTGTAAATATTATTCAGCTTGGAACTACTAGAGTTTATGTTTTTGGCGAGGTTAATAAACCAGGACTTTATGAACTGCAAAAATCCCATAACCTGTTAGATGCGGTGGGTATTGCCAACGGGTTTACCAAAGACGCAGCCAAAAAGAATGTTTTCCTTATTCGTCGTGATAAGCAAAATGAGCCCATTAAATTAAACCTAAATGACCTGCTAACTAAAGGCGATACTAGCCAAAACTATGTACTAGGCGAAGGCGATGTTGTTTATCTGACCAGCAATGGCAGAATTGACTTTGCAAGAGATATAGCCCCGATATTCTCTGCAGCTTACTATGCAAATAAGATAAAAAATAACGACTAATTAAAAACAGAATAAGTTGCATCCTCTTAGTCTCTCCTAGTAGGAGAGGTGGCATCAGTGTCTTGCTGATGACGGAGAGGTTTGTGACTTCATGTGCAGTATCCGCTGACGCGGAAGTGCAGCTTTTGCTTCGCAAAGTGCAGTTGCTCCTATGGAGCGTGCAGTAAGTAGAACAGTTAAGTTGTGCCATTAAGTTGAATCATATTAGTCTCTCCTAGTAGGAGAGGTTTGTAAATGGCACAAGTGAAGTTATGCTACGCATAAGTGAAATGCGACTAACGTAGCAGTGAAGTGTTAGCAAGCTAACAGTTATGGAAAGTTTTCGTTCCGGAAACTAATATGAACAAGGGAACGATACTTAGACATGGCAAAATCAAAACTACTAAACATTTCAACAGACTTAGCAATCGATATTATTAACTTATCTAGGAAACTACAGCAGGAGAAAGAATTTATTATTTCTAATCAAATTGGCAGAAGTGGTACTTCAATCGGTGCGAATATAAGAGAGGCACAATACGCACAGAGTAAGGCGGATTTTATTAGTAAATTTAAAATAGCCTTGAAAGAAGCCAATGAAACAGCATATTGGCTACACATACTGCTGAAGACAGAATGTATTGATAATGGTGTTTGCAAGGAACTGAATTCTAAATGTAGTACAATAAGGTTCCTTTTAATATCTTCAATAAAGACTGCAAGTAAATAAATTCAGTTTTCGGCACGAAAACATCCATAACTTAGCCGTAGGCTAACTTCACTGCTCGAAGAGCACTTCACTTGCAACTGCGTTGCAACTTCACTGGCACATAGTGCCACTTCACTGCTTTTCTACTGCACTTTGCAACTTTGTTGCAAAAACTGCACATGCCTTTTCACTTCACAGCTTTATTCTTTACCCGTTTTTCTCTAATTCCCAGTTTTCGAATGAAAACTACCATAACTTTCGAGCTAGCTCGAAAAGCTGCACTCCGCAAAGCGGAAGCTGCACTACGGCTTTGCCGTAACTGCACTTTGCGACTTTGTTGCAAAAGCTGCACATGCTCTTCTCCTTCACAGGAAACAACGTTTCCGTTTCACAGCAGTGTGAAACACTGCGAGACTTTACTTTATTGGAGGTTTGCCCATCTTGGACGAGAATACGATAGACTTACGCGAACTAGCGAACATGCTCATCAAAAATTTACGCAAGATTTGTATTATCACAGGCACTTTTGTGTCTATTGCTATTATCTACTTAATCATTGCTTCCCCGATTTACGAATCGGATTCTTTACTGCGTATTAAGCAGCCCAAAGGGCTGGGAGACTCTTTACTAGACGTTGTTCCCGGTGCTAGCACATCTATGACTGCCCAACTTATGAGTACAGACGCGGAAATATTGAAAAGCCGTAGTGTTATAGAGCCGGTAATCGTTGCCACAGAGCAGGCAGACAAAGATGGCAATTACCCAAATTACGATGCTTATGTCAAAGGCCGTATTACGACGACTCCTTTTAAAAATACAGAAATATTGAAGCTGTCTGTTACCGCCAAAAGCCCGGAAGCAGCACAAAGAGCCAATAAACTCATTGTAAATGGCTTTTTGGATCGTTTAACGGAATTATCTCGTAGTGAGCAGCGTGTAACCAAGGATTTTATTGCCGGTCGCGTTGTGGAGTCCCGTGCTGAACTAGACAAAGCAGAAGAAAATCTGCAAAAATATAAAAAGGAAAATCACATCCTAGATCCTTCAGACAGTGCTAAGCTCCTAGCGGATAGATTGACCTTGGTAGATAAGACTAATGCGGAAAACCAAGTGGACATGGCCACTGCCCAGGCACGGCTATCTGCCATTAATGAGCAGCTGGGAGGAGCAGGAGCGGCTAGTGCCGATAGTTCCACTATTAAGCAATATAATACTAGATTAGCGGAACTGGAAATGACCAGAATAGGCTATTTGGATAAATATACAGAGAAACATCCTGTTATGAAAGATTTAGACGAACAAATCGCAGGAGTTAAAGAAAAATTGAATTCTGAGATTGCCAAGGCTGTTTCCCTTCAAGCGCCTACCGATAATCCTGTGCATCAGGGGCTTTTGGCAGGCAAATTCCAAAGCGAGGCAGAAATCGCCATAGCGAAAAAGAAAGTAGAAGCCCTTGCGGCCATAGAAAAATCAAATAAAAAAGAAATCGAATCCTTGCCGGCTCTAGAACAGGGTTTTCTCAAGGTGCAGCGAGATGCCAATGTTGCCCAGGAAATTTACGTTATGCTGGCCAAACGCCTAGAAGAGGCTAAGGTAGCCGAGGTAATGGTTTCTAATGAAGTGCAAGTAGTAGATACGGCGACACTGCCGGAAAACCCGGTAAAGCCACGTAAAGGGTTAACTTTGCTATTGTCCTTACTGTTAGGTATTATGGCCGGTTGTGGTTATGCTATTGCCTACGAAATGCTAAATCGCAAGATTCGCACACCGGAAGATGTAGAAAACTATTTAGGTTTACCACTATTGGGCAGCATTCCTGATACAGCATCTATGGATAAAGCACTGGCCGATAAACGCAAAAAACCAAGCCTATATGAAAAAGCACGGAGGTTGTTGCAGAAATGACAGAGCTAATTACAAAGAAACATTCCAAATCTCCGGTTTCCGAAGCCTACCGTACTATTCGTACCAATGTGCAGTTTTCTGCGGTTAATAAAGATCTTAAAACTATTGTTATTACCAGTGCCACTGCCAATGAAGGAAAATCTACCACTATTTCCAACCTAGGGGTAGTGATGGCTCAGGCAGGACAGAAAGTTGTTATTATGGACTGCGATTTTCGTAATCCTACTCAACACAAAATCTTCCAACTGCCCAACAAAGGCTTAAGCAATTGCATTGCCATGCACAAAAGAGTCATGGAAATTATCCAACATACAGAGGTTGAGGGACTAGACGTGCTGACCAGTGGCCCCGTGGCACCGAATCCTTCTGAGATTTTAAGCTCTAAACGTATGGATGAAGTGTTGGAAGTTCTAGGCAGGGAATATGACTACGTCCTTATTGATACGCCACCTATTTTGCCTGTTACCGACGCGGCAGTTATGGCGGCCAAGGTAGATGGGGTTATTATGCTTACCGCTTGGGGCAGTATAAATCCTGAGGTAGCTAGAGATGCCAAAGCTCGGCTAGTGCAAGCAGGGGCTAATATTATTGGTGTTATACTAAACAAAGTAGAAGTAAATACTACCGGTAACGGCTATGGTTATGGTTATGGCTATTATTACTACTACGGCAGTGGCGAAGGTAAAGAAGACGGCGAAAAAAAGCACAAACAAAGTAAAGAACAGTGAAGTGCGACTAGCGTCGCAGTGAAGTGAGACTTCACGTGCAGTATCCGCTAGTGCGGAAGTGCAGTTTTTGCTCCGCAAAGTGCAGCTGTTCCTATGGAGCGTGCAGTATTGAAAGCAGAGCTTTCAAAGTTAAGGAATATTTTTGTTCCAAAAACTTAAATATGTTTAATAGAAGGAAATAAGTTGGTTTTCGCTTGCGAAAACATCAACAACTTTTGGACTTGTCCAAAAAGCTGCACTCAATGTAGTTGAAGCTGCACTGCGAAGCAAACTGCACTTTGCGACTTTAGTCGCAAAAGCTGCACATGCCTTTCTACTTCACAGCCTTTCCGCTGCACTCCGCATAGCGGAAATTGTAAGTGTGTTCTCAGTTAAACGATTGATTATAGAAATTCCTTTTAGGAGATGACTTGCAAATGAGGGACAAGCGTATTTATTTATCTTCACCTACAATGCATGGTGAAGAGCAGATGTATGTTAAAGAGGCTTTTGATACTAATTGGGTAGCACCATTAGGAAAGAATGTAGATGAGTTTGAAAAAAGCATTGAAAAATATATTGGCGTTAAGGCGGCTGTTGCTCTAAATGCTGGGACAGCCGCGCTACATCTTGCTGTAAAATTGGCTGGGGTAGGACAGGGAGACATAGTTTTATGTAGCGATTTGACTTTTTCTGCGACGGTTAACCCTGTAAGCTACGAAAAGGGTGTTCAAGTATTTGTTGATAGTGAACGAGAAACATGGAATATGGATCCAAATGCACTAGAAGTAGCTTTTACAAAATATCCACAGACGAAAGCAGTCATTGTGGCTAATCTATATGGAACACCAGCAAAATTAGATGAAATAAAAGCGATTTGTCATAAATATCGAGTTATTTTAATTGAAGATGCGGCTGAAAGTCTTTCCTCTACGTACAAAGGGCAGCAGACAGGCACCTTTGGAAAATATAACGCTATTTCATTTAATGGAAATAAAATAATTACAACCAGTGGTGGCGGTATGCTTTTATCAGATGATGTAGAAGCTATTGCCAAAGCTAGATTTTGGGCTACACAGGCTCGGGACCCGGCTCCTTATTACCAACATAGCGAGATAGGCTATAATTATCGCATGAGCAATATTGTAGCAGGAATAGGTCGTGGTCAGATGCTTCATATAGATGAGCATAGAGCACAAAAGAAAGTTATATATCTAAGGTACAAAGAAGGATTCAAAGATTTACCTGTTACTATGAATCCATATTTAGACTGTAGCGAACCCAATTTTTGGCTTAGTTGTTTGACCATCAATAAAGGCGAGAAAGTTACTCCTGAAGACATTAGACTGGCACTGGAAAAAGAAAATATAGAATCTAGGCCAATTTGGAAACCAATGCATTTGCAACCGGTTTACGCTAAGAATGATTTTATTGCTGTAGGTGATAATGTGGGGGAAGATGTATTTTCTAGAGGATTGTGTTTGCCTAGTGATAATAAGATGACTGAAGAGGAACAGAATTTTGTTATGGAAATTATTAAAAATATTTGGAAGTAGAGGTTGTGATATTATGTACGAACGCTACTTTAAACGAATGCTTGATTTTATTTTGTCTGGAATAGCACTTGTGGTATTATCACCTATATTATTAATCATAGCTACTTTAGTGCGTATTAGACTTGGTAGCCCGGTACTATTTAAGCAAGTTAGGCCTGGAAAAAATTGCAGACTATTCACTATGTATAAATTTCGTAGTATGACTAATAGATTAGATAGTAGGGGCAATTTATTGTCTGATAATTTACGAGTAAATTCATTTGGTAAAAAGCTAAGAGCAACATCATTAGATGAATTGCCAGAGCTTATTAATATAATAAAAGGTGACATGTCATTAGTTGGTCCTAGACCACAGTTAGTTCGGGACATGGTTTTTTTTACAGAGGAACAAATAAAACGTCAATCTGTTTATCCAGGGCTTACAGGACTTGCACAAATTTGTGGGCGCAATAACATTACGTGGGAAGATAAATTTATTTATGATTTGCAATATATTAGTGATATAAATTTTTTTGAAGATATGAGAATTATTTACCGTACAATTTTTAAGGTTGTTAATCAAGATGATATAAGTGCAGAAGGAATGGAAACGGCTGAAGATTATGGGGATTATCTATTTAGAATAGGAAGAATAGACTTAGTTACTTATAGTAGGGGACAAGAAAAAGCAAAAAATGTTGAGGAAATAATTATTATATAGTTAAGGTGGAGAATATTACTATGGATGAGTTAATTTCAATTATAACGCCATCTTATAACACAGCTCCATATATTTTGCAAACGATTCAAAGTGTTCTTAATCAGACCTATACATATTGGGAAATGATTATTGTTGATGACTGCTCAACAGATAATACATGTGACGTTGTAAACAAAGTTAGCGATGAACGAATTATTTATATTCAGAATGAGAGAAACAGTGGAGCTGCTATTTCAAGAAATAAGGCGTTGGCAGTAGCGAAAGGCAAATGGATTGCGTTCCTTGATAGCGATGATTTGTGGGCGCCAGATAAATTGGAGAAACAATTAGAATTTATGAAGGATAATAAATATCATTTTTCTTATACAAATTATTCCGAAATAGGTGAAGAATCAGAATCTCTAGGGGTTTTTGTTACTGGACCAAAGAAGATTTCTAAAGCGGGAATGTATAACTACTGTTGGCCAGGATGTCTCACTGTTATGTATGATGCGGATGTTGTTGGTTTAGTGCAAATAGCAGACCTCAAAAAGAACAATGACTATGCCATATGGTTGCAAGTTATTAGGATAACAAATTGTTATCTGCTAGACAAAGAATTAGCTAAGTACAGAAGAAGAACAGGATCAATATCAAATCATTGCTATATTAAACTGGTGAAATGGCATTATATGCTATATAGAATCGGGGAGAAGAGATCACGCATTATTTCTAGCATTTTGACTGTAAAAAATATGATCTTTGGGTTTTGGAAAAAAGTCAAATATGTGCATAAACGTGGAGAAGAAAAATAAAAGACAAAGAATTGTTCTATAAAATAGGATGTAGACTTCAAGTATTGATATGATAAAGCAATTAAATAACGGTCACATATAACA
>JAAYAE010000084.1 GCA_012719555.1 Acholeplasmataceae bacterium
ATTATGCAAAAACCAGAATTTCAAATTTCAATATTTTAAATTGTCTTGATAAAAACTACCTATATCTACAGTGTACTTGTAGATAATAAATAACGTGGGACGGTGTATTTATGATAATTAACAGTCTGAATGAGAGCGAAATCAAAGAAATTGTTAAGAAACTAGAAAACAAGAAACTTACGCTAACTTCACATTTGTATAAAAGATTTCCCGGAAAATCTATTGGAGAAGCATCGGAAATCTTTGCTAATAAATACAGTGCTGATGCACGAGAAAAACCGGCACTTGCTTTGTTGGCAGTGGTTCTATCAATACATCGTAATTATACAAAAATTGTGGAACCTAGAATAGATAGAATAAGGCAAACTGCGTTCTGTACATTTGTTGATTTAAAGGAGAAGACAAAGAATATTGAAACGTTTACGAATTTTTGTGAAATGAGAGCACCTGAAAAATATAATATTATTATTAGTATACTTGCTGCTATAGACAAATTAAAAGAACACAACGCGGAAGATGATGACTTTGAAGTGTTACATGAATGGGCTGAGGAAGCTGATTTTAGAAACCATGAAAAAGATATAATAGGTAGTATTAATGGAGTTGGTTTAGCAACTTTTCAGCATTTACGTATGAATTTTGGTGCGGACACGGTTAAACCTGACCAACGCGTTAAAGAGGTTTTAAAAAGAGAGTTTAGATTTAATCTGTCGAATGATATTGAAAACATAGTTGCAGTAAAACGTATAGCAGAAGTAATGTGTAAAAGTGCATTATACATTGATCAAGTTTTTGTAAACTATGGTTCAGGCTATTATTTTAAAGAAAACAACGACAAAATAAATAATGACGATAGCCTAAAAGAATAAATTTGTTGAGAGAAAAGAACAAAGGCAAGATAAACTTAAGAAAGTTATAAATACAAAAGGTAAACATAGAGTAAGAAATTTAGGATTTGGCAATGGCGACATTCAGCATAAAAAATAATTCGACCAAATATTGTCATTGAGGCATGTGTTTTCAGCGTGCTTTTTTATTTTGCTACCATAAACAAAAACGAACACATGTTTGCGCAAGACCCCAAAAAGTGATATTATAATAGACTAGTCAATACAAATACAAAAGAGGTAGATAGGGACGAATAGTAAGTTTTTGAATACAGTTACAATGGGAGATTCAATAGAATTACTAACGCAGTTGGAGGACGATTCTGTAGCTGCTGTGATTACAGACCCGCCATATTCGAGCGGTGGAAGGACAGCGAACGAAAGGGCTCAGACACCATCAAATAAGTATGAGCAGTCGTCTAATAAATTTGTGCATCGTCCGGGATTTCCCAGGGGACACAATGGATTCACGGTCGTGGTTACATTGGTGTATTTTATGGATTAATGAGTGTCATAGAGTATTGAAGCCTGAAGGGTATTTTCTTATGTTTTCAGATTGGCGGCAGTTGCCTACTGCGTCAGATGCTGTTCAGATGGGTAATCTAATATGGCGCGGTATCGTTGCTTGGAATAAGGGAAACGGCAGTAGGGCACCGCATAAAGGCTATTTTCGACACCAATGTGAATACATTGTGTGGGGGACAAAAGGAAAATGCCCACGTGCACAGCATGCAGGGCCATATCCAGGATGTTTTGATTTCCCGGTAAAACAAAGTGATTTGTAAAATGTTGCTGAAAGATTAGAAAAAAAGATTTAAAATAGTGGCAGCCAGTTGAAAATAAAAAAGTGCCGACAAAATTTGTCATATAGACATTGTCTTGAAA
>JAAYAE010000085.1 GCA_012719555.1 Acholeplasmataceae bacterium
GTTGTGAAACTATACAACGGAAGAAACTGCAGACTAAATATTTCTTCACCTAATCATAACAAAAAATTTAAGGCCATTTGCGTTTATAAAATTATTCTTTAAAGCTCAGTTCTCAATAACTCAGCCCTTTTCATTGCCAAGAATAAAAACACAACTGAACTGTGGCGGCCCTCCAAATGTATTAGATAGCCCACGTGATATATTCTTCAATTGACGCTCACTATTATCAACTGTTCCCTGAAGTTGGTGATATATTTCATAGGTCATTCTGATACCTGATGCACCTACCGGATGGCCAAAACACTTCAGTCCGCCGTCTATGTTAACCGGAAGTTTGCCAGTTCTCTCGAAAAATCCACTATCTATATCTTCCTTGCACTTTCCTCTGGCAGAAAAGCCGAAATCCTCATAAATACACATCTCAGTTACTGAGAAACAATCATGTACTTCCGCAACATCAATCTCTTCCCTGGGGTTCTTAATTCCAGCCATTTCATACGCCATGCGAGATGAGTTCATCAATGCCGGAAAAGATGTCCAATTGAAATTAGGACGTAAATGTGGCATTACGCTGTCCATAGACATGCCGAACCCTTTAACATATATTGGATCATGTCTCATGCTACAAGCAATATCTGAACGAGTAATAATTGCTGCTGAAGCACCGTCAGAGTTACCACAGCAATCATATAAAGTCAGCGGAAAAGCAATTACAGGAGCATTCATTACCTCCTCCACTGTTATCTTCTTATGAAAATGCGCGCGTGGAGTCAAATAACCGTTTGCATGATTCTTTACTGCTATTTTGGCTAGCATCTCTCGCCCTTCATCCATCGTCAACCCGTACTGAGAAAAATATCTAGTAGCGATAAGCCCAAATGATCCTGGAGCTGTTCTCCTATTTTCCATAACAGCACTATCACCACGGCCAATTCCAAGTCCCCCAAATCCTGTGTCCTTTAATTTTTCCGCACCAATAGCCATAACACAGTCATATGTTCCACTGGCAACAGCCATGCAGGCATTAATAAGAGCTACGTGACCAGAGCAGCACCAATTACTGTTACGCATTATGGGTATATCTCCTAATTTCAGTGCATCTGCAACAGGGTTACCAGCAATTTGATTGGCACGAACATTGCCAAAAAAAACTGCCTGAATATCTTTAGGATCTATTTTTGCATCGTTATATGCTTCATATGCGGCTTCAATCAATAAATCAGAAATACTACACTCAAACCGCTCACCAAACTTTGAACATCCCATGCCTACTATTGCAACTTTATCCTTAATGGATTCTGCCATCATTGATCACATCCTTTTACTCTTCTTAAAGGTCTAAGCTTCCAATAATAGTTAACAAAGCCAGCAAGATTATGAATTTTGCGGAATGTAAATTCCATATTTGCCCCAATCTGAATGTCCTCACGCCTAAAATCAGTTGTAGTAAGGTAGTAACGAGCACTTTCAAAATCATCAGCCACAATATTTCCTACCAAAGGAAAATCGGATCGTCCTGCATAATTATCCAGCGTATAAGTAAATACCTGTACCGTCCGATCAGCCGCTCGAAAAGTTTCGTAGTTATCAACTGAACCACAATTATAGCAAACACGATTTACAGGAAAAATTGGTTTGCCGCATATCTTACACTTACTACCATATAAACGAATATAAGTATCCTGTAAACGCCATTCTGCCGCTGTCGAAGACTTTATATTATATGGTTGCCCTTTATCTGCCTGCAACAGGTCTCTATAAGACAGAAAACGAGCATAAGTCTTTACCTCATTACGATTAGCTAAATATTTTTCAATCATTTTTTTGTCCAGCTTTTTAACTTCATCTGTAACTGTAAAAATATAGGCATCCGCACCATTTCCGTATGCAGCCAGCAAAATATGGTCTCCAGGCTGTGCCTCTAGTATTGCCGCAGCTAATAAGAAAAGAGGTTGAGCAGTGCCTGTATATCCGACTTCCATCATGTATGGGTCCTGAACCTTTGCTGTTTCAATACCAAGTTTACGTGCCAGCGCAATATGATCTTTCATATTTGAAGTAGTAAATACAAACTTCTGTATATCACCAATAGCACTTCCTGATTCCTTTATAATTTCTTTAACAACTTTAACCATCTCAGTCATATATCCGTGCTTCGTCACAAACCTTTCCTCGGCAACACTAATATAAGTATCCGCTGCATTTCTCCAAATGTCTGTGATTTCGTTAGTCGTAGTAGCAAATGCATCTACTTCAGCAATTATATTTTCGCACCCAACAACTACAGCAGCTGCACCGTCTCCCAACATTTGTTCACCACTAGTGTTCGGATAAGAATTTCTACAATCTGCCGCTGTTAAGAGCGCTTGTTTTGAACGTCCACAGGCACATGAATCCAGTGCGAGACGCAATGCACTGGTACTAGCCTTTGTGCACTGAGCAAAATCTGCCGTAAAAATATTTCTAAGATTCAAAGCAGTTGAAACCAAGGCAGAATGTGCTTTTTCTGCATAAGGAGCAGTAGTCGAGGCAAAATATAACGAATCAATTTTTTCTCTATTAATATGCTGTAGACAATCCTCTGCTGCTTCATAGGCAAGTGTAACACTGTCTTCATCAAAATTAATAATACTACGTTTTCCTTTTGCTCCCTTCTTTGCCCATGCCTCTCCTATTGTTCCGCGACTTACGTAGTAGTATGGAACATATGCTGCAATAGACGTAATACCAACTTTATCCATGTATTCTCCTCCTTCTAAAATAAATCAATGCATTCTTGCATTATTTTACCTGTCTTAATTATATTTGTACTTTTTTTTTGCCACAATCAATGAAAATAGGAAAAAAAGCATCTAATTTTCATTAACTTGTTCAAATATAAACATAATTTTATTGAAAAGTAACACAGATTTATTTTAAAGTGCGATCAAAACATTTAGCATAGTAAGATTTACAA
>JAAYAE010000086.1 GCA_012719555.1 Acholeplasmataceae bacterium
CGGTTATGTATGATCTTGATATATCTAATAACTTGTTTACCAAATGCCTAAGTTTGGCAACCCAAAGTTTACGTCATCATGAACAGGAAAAGGCTTACTATGAGATTATTGAAGCCATGCGTATTTTCCCCGATTCCCCTCAACCACACAATTTACTTGGAATTTGGTTTGAAATTAACGGCGACGATATTATGGCTAGGCGCCACTACCGGGCTGCTTATTCCCTTGACCCCACGTTCAAACCAGCCTGTAAAAATATTGAAAGAATCTGTACTTTTGAAAATCCAGAACCATTCGCTTATGATTTTGGTGATGAATCTGAAGAACAAGAAAAGTTGCTTTTAGAAAACAATACGTAAAAGCCGTAGTTTTAGTTTAATTACTTTATATTATGTTTTAAGGGAAGGTCTTATATATGTATATAATTATTATTGGTTGCGGAAGACTAGGAAGCATGCTGGCAGAAGATTTGTCAGATTCAGGACATAATATTTCCATTGTTGACAGGGAAGCCAAAAACCTCGCCACACTTGGAAGCGGCTTTAATGGACTTCGCATAAAAGGCATAGAATTTGATAACGATATTCTTATAGAAGCCGGTATTAAAAATGCGGACTATATAATTTCTGCTACACCTGATGATAATATCAATATAACAGTAGCTCTTATAGCCAAAAGAATATTTCAAGTTCCACGTATTATTGCAAGAATTAATGATCCGAAAAAAAAGCGTGTTTATGACGGATTAGGTATTGAAACTATTAATCCAACAGAGCTTAGCGTATACATACTAAAGAGCAGAATAGAGGAAAATCCAAAATGAAATCAATTATCATTGGCGGGGGAAAGATTGGTTCTAACCTTCTTAAAACGCTGAAAGACCGCGGTTATGACGTTACCTTAATTGAAAAAGATGAAAATATTTGTCGCAAGATTGCCAACGACCTTGATGCCGACATAATTTGCGGTGACGGTAGTGACTTAGCCGTTTTAAATGATGCCGGAATTAATAACGCCGATATTATTGCGGCTGTGACCGGCAAAGACGAGGAAAATCTTGTTATCTGCCAAATAGCAAAAATGGAATTTCAAATTAATAAGTCCATTGCCAGGGTTAATTATCCTAAAAATATTGCCATGTTTAAAGCCTTAGGCGTAAACGAAACTGTATGTAGTACTGAGGTTATTGCCAATTTAATCGAATATGAATTTGATAGCGATATTTGTAAAATTATCCAAACCTTCGATCGTGGAGCCATGATTCTTGTTGAAGTTATTATTAAGGAAGACAGTCGCTGGCTTGACTGCTTCATTAGAGATTTGGAGTTACCCGGAGAAAGTGTTATTGCTGCGGTTCTACGTGGTGAAAAGGTCATCTATCCCAGAGGCGATACCCAAATATTACTAAATGACAGCGTACATTTGATTACAAATAAAATAACCTTTCTCAAGATAAAGGACTATATGCAAGCTGGAGGGATTTCTCATGCAAAGAAAAAAAAATGAGGTCTTGGGCCTTGTTATAGAAGTATTTTCAGTTTTCATCTACTGTGGGCTGATTTTTACTTCCATATCTTTCATGGTAAGGCGATAATATGAAAAATATAAATATGCGCTTTTCAACTATTAGTATCATTAGTTATTACACCGGTTATATAGTCCTTGGTACCGCTCTTCTTATGCTTATACCACTATTAACATCTTTGCTTTTACACGAGTGGAACCCATTACTCGACTTCTTAATTAGCATGTCCGTTTCTGTTATAACAGGCCTAATCATGATATTTTTGGGCTATGAAACCCATGAAAATAAGGTACGCTTAGAATGGAAACATGGTTTTGTCGTTGCGGCCCTTTCATGGATTATACTTATGTTTTTATGCTCGCTGCCATATGTACTAAGTGGCCATGTACAAAGCCTGCTTGACGCTTGTTTTGATGTCATGAGCGGCTTTACAACCACAGGTCTTGTACTTACACAAGACCTTGATCATCTATCGGTGGGGCTCAATATGTGGCGCCATATGCTAACTTTTATTGGTGGGCAAGGCATGGTTGTTTTAGCTTTGAGTTTTATGCTGAAAAACTTGGGTGGTGCCTACAAGTTATATGTTGGTGAAGCAAAAGATATTGAACTAGTTCCTAATGTAATTGGTACTGCCAGAATTATTTGGAAAATCAGTATTATTTATATGATAGTTGGCACCCTAGCTCTATGGCTATGTGGAATATATATTGGGTTATCCCCGCTGTCGGCGTTTTTTCACGGCCTTTTTATCTTCGAATCAGCCTGGAGCACAGGAGGGTTTGCCCCTAATACACAAAATATAATGTACTATCATAGTTTTCCTTATGAAATAATAACCATTTTATTTATGGTTTTAGGTTCTTTGAATTTTGGCCTGCACTACGCTGTATGGCAAGGGAATAAAAAGGAAATAATTAAAAATATTGAAACTCAAAGCTTTTTTATAACATCCTTTCTTGCTTGCGCTTTTGCTGTAGTCAAGTTATCCCAACTTGGTGTCTATAATGATGGCATTTCAATTTTTAGGCGAGTTGTCTATAATGTACTATCTGCTCACACCACTACGGGTTTTAGCAATATTTATGCCCAACAATTTATTTCGGATTGGGGTGACTTCGGAATCTTAATTATTATAATTGCCATGCTAATTGGCGGTTCTGCTTGTTCTACCGCAGGAGGCTTTAAAGGATTAAGGGTAGGTATTGTATTTAAAGGTCTGATTGCTGATATTAAAAAACTTCTTTCATCAGAAAGAAGCATAAGAATTTATAAATATCACCACATAAAAGATTATATATTAACAGATGGTGTAGTTAAAGCCTCTGCGCTTATAATTATATGCTACGTAATTTTGTTTGCAATAAACACTGCTCTTGGAACATTTTTAGGATATCCTTTTGCAGCAGCGGCTTTTGAAGCTGCCTCTGTAACCGGTAATGTTTGTTTGTCAATTGGCATTACCGACCCCTCTATGCCTACTATTTTAAAAGTTCAATATATTATTGCCATGTACTTAGGAAGGCTTGAATTCATTGCCGCTTTTGCTCTGTTTGGTCACATCATCGGAGGGATAAAAAAACTATGCATAATATCAGTAAAACACTCATCCTAATGGTTTTAATAACCTTTTGTATTGTTGGTACCGTTAACGCCGAAAATATTACAGACATTAACAAATTAGTGAATAATATGAATGCATTTGACGGTAAAGTTGTTACTATTGAAGGTGAACCTATTGGGGAAGCCATGAATAGGGGTACCTACTCTTGGATCAATGTAAACGACGGAACAAATGCACTGGGAATATGGTTACCATCTTCCCAGGCAGAAAGAATAACTACTTTCGGCGATTATAAACATAAAGGTGATACGGTGCGCATATCCGGAATATTTTTGAAAAACTCACCTGAGCATGGTGGAGACGTTGAGATAGATTGCTCTTCCCTTGAAATTATTAAAAAAGGGCATACCGTAGACGAAGAACTTACCAATGTCAAGATTATTACCGCAACATTGCTTTTCTCCATTGCGTTTATGCTTACTTATGCTTATTTCCACGTTGTACAAAAAACGAAAAATGCTAGTGAATAATACCCCTTTTCAGCTCAACAAAATGTCCATATTATATATAAAAAAGGGTTCAGAGAAAATCTCTGAACCCTTTACTCTTTTTAAATAACGTTAATGGCCGTAGGCTCTAGACCCCCTGCCAATTTGTAAACTGCCTCAGCTACTTCCTGTGGCAAAACACTTTTCATGCAATCTTTTTTACCATTAGGACAATTTTGTTTATGGCAAAAAGAACATTTCTGTTTGTGAAATAGTGCGATGCTAGTATTTCCTAGCGGCCTGTAACACTCAGGATCACTGGGTCCGAAAATAACTACTGTTGGAATTTTAAGTGCAGCGGCCATGTGTAGCGGGCCTGTATCTCCTGCAACTACCACAGAAGCCCGCTCCAAAATAGAGGCCATTTCAAGCAAATTGGTTTTACCAATTGCATTAATGAGAGAACTGCTAACCCTTGACTCTATTTCATGTCCAATTGTAATTTCCGATATGCCGCCACAAATTATACTTTTAAAATCTCCTGCAAGTAGTGAAGCTGTTTTGGCGAAAAATTCCGGTGACCAATTTTTACTTGGCCAAGTGGTTCCAGGGACTAGTACAGCAAGTTTATCTCCAGCCTTCACCCCTGCCTGACGCAGAAAGTTTGCCGCGAATTTTTTTTCTTTATCCGGTACAACCAATGTCATATCATCCCCGTTAGCAAAAATCCCTAATGGTTCTAAAATACTTATATACCGCTTTGTAATATGCCTACCGTTTGGTTTAACAGTCTCAGTCATAAAAAGAAAGTTTAGCTCTCTTGCATCCTTTAAACCTATTCGGCGCTCAGCCTTAATCTTGCTCGCAATCAGGCCGGTTAAGAACAAACCATGAACATCTAAAACCGCATAAAATTCCCGAGCAGAAAATATTTTCATAAGTTCTCGCCACATACGCCAAGCTTCTTTGAATTCATACTTTCCACAATATTTTTCAAAGCGTTCGCGAGACCAAACTATACATTCATCCACATAAGGATTATATCTTATTAGATCCGCACAAACTTCTCCTGTAAGCCACGTGATTTGGCAGTCAGGCCAAGCCGTTTTGAGAGCTTTAGCCACTGGTGTGCAATGAATGACATCGCCAATAGAACTTAGCCTGATTATGAGTATTTTTTTTATCATATTTTTTCCTGACTATTTAGCGGCAGCCCGGAGAAAGATAAATGAAGCAAGCATAAATCTGACAAAATATTTTACTTGCTTATATTCTCAAAAAACCGTTAAATATATTCTTTTTTGTCTATTTTTTATAAATAATCTATTCAGGCCTATATAAATGGCTGTATTTTTGCAAAATATATTACATTAATAATCTACTTTTTACTGCTTGAATAATATAGCATAATAATTTAGCCTAAGCAAGTTGTTTTATACATCAGTTTATAGGAAATTATATACCACATTATTAGTTTTTATCTATCTGAATACAGCAGAAAATTTTTCTTGCTTTTTTATGCAGACCATTTGATAATTATAATGTTGTAATGATAAAATTTTAACAATTTGTAAAAATCAACCCATAATTATATTAAATAAA
>JAAYAE010000087.1 GCA_012719555.1 Acholeplasmataceae bacterium
AGATAAAAAAGCAGTCCGCCAATTCGTGTACAAAAAAATATATTGTATACAATTTGACTTATTTATTCTGCGCAAATATAATGATTTTGTAATCTTTTTTCAGGAGGGGGAAATAATTATGACTTTTTCTACATTGCCACCTAAACAAGGACTGTATGATCCTTGGTTTGAGCACGATGCCTGCGGTTTAGGTGTTGTTGCCAATATAAAAGGCAGAAAATCCAACAAAATATTGCAGCAAGCATTAGTCGTATTACGTAATATGGATCATCGTGGTGGTCAAGGAGCAGACAGCAATTCCGGGGATGGTGCCGGGATATTGTTTCAAATCCCACACAATTTTTTTTATAAGGAATGCCTTAAACAAAACTTAGAATTACCACCAGAAGGCCAATATGCAGTTGGCTTTTTATTCTTGCCGCCCGATGTTGTGGAAAGAGAAAATACCCAACGTCATTTTGAAAATATCGTTAAAGAAAATGGGCAAGAAGTTCTTGGTTGGCGCAAGGTTCCTGTTAATTCTGAAGTACTAGGAGATAAATCCCGTCAAAGTCAACCGGAAATGGCACAAGTATTTATTAAAGCCGGTGCTAAAGTTTTAGACCGTTTGACCATTGATGAAAACGCCTTTGAGCGCAAACTTTATATAATACGCAGAGAAGCCGAAAATAAAATTCGCTACGGCAATTTACGTGGTGGTAAGTACTTCTATATTTCCAGTTTATCTTCACGTACCATTGTTTACAAAGGTATGCTCACCACTAAACAATTAACCACTTTTTATTTAGATTTGCAGGATGAAGCTATGGAAACAGCCCTTGCCCTCGTCCATTCTCGTTTTAGCACAAATACTTTTCCAAGTTGGGAAAGAGCCCACCCCTATCGTTATTTAATGCATAATGGTGAAATAAATACTCTACGTGGTAACATTAATTGGATGCGCGCTCGTCAAACAATGTGTGGTAATAGTCTTTGGGGAAAAAACATAAAAAAGGTTATGCCAATTATTGATGAAACCGGCAGTGATTCCGGCATGTTTGATAATTGTTTGGAATTTCTGGTAATGAGTGGGCGCAGTTTGCCTCATGCTGCTATGATGATGATTCCTGAACCTTGGAGTAAAAATCCTCACACTAATCCTGATTTAAAGGCTTTCTTTGAATATCACAATTCTATAATAGAAGCTTGGGACGGCCCCGCGGCCATGGCCTTTACAGACGGTCGCACTATTTGTGCTGCTTTAGATAGGAATGGATTACGTCCTTCTCGCTATTACATTACTAACGATGATACCATCGTCTTAGCCTCAGAAGTTGGCGTAGTAAGCCTCGATCCATTAACTATTGTAAAAAAAGACCGTTTGCGTCCGGGCAGAATGCTCGTTATTGATACAGTAGCAGGGCGGATTATTAGTAACGAAGAAATAAAAAATAAAATTGCCAAAGAACACCCATATCGTAAATGGTTAGATGAAAACCTTATTAAGTTAAAGGATATCACTATTACCGCCCCTTTGCCCAAACCTGACCATGAAACGCTGCTACGTCGTCAAATGGCTTATGGCTATACCTTAGAAGAACTAAATAAATTTTTAAAACCTATGGCTATCCATGCCATTGACCCCATTGGTTCTATGGGGAATGATGCACCACTAGCAGTTCTTTCTTCTAAACCACAATTACTTTTTAATTATTTCAAACAACTTTTTGCTCAAGTTACCAATCCACCTATTGATGTTATTCGCGAGGAAGTTTTCACAGACACAACTAGCGCTATTGGACCTGAAAAAAATCTCATTGATCCGCAACCGGACAGTTGCCAACAAATTTCTGCTGAGTCCCCAATTCTAAGCAATATAGAATTGGCCAAACTTAAAAATATTAAGCTTCCCAAATTTCAGTCTGCCATTTTGCCAATGCTTTTCCCTGTAGACAACGATGGCACCGGATTAAAAAAAGCGTTAGACGAATTGTGTAAGCAAGCCGATAAGTTCATTGCCACCGGCAAATGTATCCTTATTTTGTCGGACCGAGGCGTGGACAAAGATATGGCCCCAATTCCTTCTATTTTAGCTTGTGCCTGCCTACATCATCACCTTATTCGCAATGGCACCCGCTTAAAAGCTAGTATTATCCTAGAATCTGCAGAACCTCGTGAGGTTCATCACTTTGCTCTGCTGTTAGGTTATGGCGCTAGTGGTATTAACCCTTATTTAGCTTTTGAGACTATTGATGATATGTGTTCCAATGGCATGATTAAAGGAGTCTCCTTTGAAACAGCTGAGGAGAATTATATTACCGCTTGTACCCATGGTATAGCCAAAGTTTTATCAAAAATGGGCATTTCAACAGTCCAAAGTTATCGCGGAGCGCAAATATTTGAAGCAATCGGTATAAGTAATAAAGTTATAGATGAATATTTTACAGGAACTCCCTCCCGTATAGGAGGTATTGGCCTGGCTGAAATGGCACAGGAAGTGAAGATGCGTCATAACCCTGCATTTACTGAACAAGCTTTGGGAAGTTGTGCTTATAATTCCGGTTCTGCTTACCAATGTCGTGATAAGGGCGAAAGTCACATCTTTAATCCAAAAACCATTTTCACCTTGCAGCATGCCTGCCGAGAAAACAACTATCAGTTATTCAAACAATTTAGCACAGAACTAAATAACAGCGCAAAAGCCAATCAAAATTTACGCAATTTGCTTTCTTTCTCCCCCCAACGCCTCCCTATTCCAATTGAAGAAGTAGAATCCATAGAAACAATTTGCCATCGTTTCAAAACCGGGGCTATGAGCTACGGTTCTATTAGCAAAGAAGCCCACGAATGCTTGGCTATAGCCATGAACCTTATCGGTGGGAAAAGCAATACAGGAGAAGGTGGCGAAGATCCTAGCCGCTTTAAAGCAATGGCCAACGGCTATAGCAAACGCAGTGCTATTAAACAAGTAGCCTCCGGGCGTTTCGGTGTTACCAGCAACTATTTAGTTAATGCTGATGAAATTCAGATTAAAATAGCTAAAGGCGCAAAACCTGGCGAAGGTGGTTATTTACCTGGGTCAAAAGTTTATCCTTGGATTGCGGAATGCCGTGGAACTACAGCCGGTATTGGTCTGATTTCGCCTCCTCCCCATCATGACATTTACTCCATTGAAGATTTGGCGGAGCTTATTCACGACCTAAAAAATGCTAATCCAATGGCTCGCATCAGCGTAAAATTAGTTTCCGAGGTTGGTGTTGGAACAATTGCCGCAGGTGTTGTTAAAGCTTGTGCTGATGTTGTTGTTATCTGCGGTTATGATGGTGGTACAGGAGCTGCGGCTCGTACCAGCATTAATAACGCAGGTTTGCCTTGGGAATTAGGACTAGTTGAAGCCCATCAAACATTGCTCTTGAATAACTTGCGTAATCGTGTTACTTTGGAAACTGATGGCAAGCTGCTAACCGGCCGTGACGTTATTATTGCCGCGCTTTTAGGAGCCGAAGAATATGGTTTTGCAACCGGTCCCTTGATAACTTTAGGCTGCGTTATGATGAGAGTTTGTAATTTGAACACTTGTCCAACCGGCGTTGCTACCCAAGATCCTACTTTACGTAAAAACTTCCATGGAAAACCTGAATACGTGGTTAATTTCATGCGTTTTATTGCGCAGGAAGTAAGAGAATACATGGCAATGCTTGGTTTTAAAACCATTAATGAAATGATTGGTCGTACAGAGGTCCTCATAGTCAAGGAAAATAGGAACTGGAAGGATAAGAATCTTGATTTATCACCTTTGCTCTACAAGCCTGAGGTTGATCCCAATACTGAAAATTATTGTACTCAAAAACAAGATCATCATTTAGAAAAAGCTTTAGACTCCAGAGAACTTTTAGCTATTTGCAAAAATGCTCTAGAAAACAAAACGCCTGTCAGTGTTACCCTTCCGATTAAAAACACCGACCGAGTAGTTGGTACTATCTTAGGCAGCGAAATTACCCGCAAATACGGTCTGAAAGGTCTTCCTAATGATACAATCAAACTTGCCTTCAATGGCTCCGCAGGACAAAGTTTTGGAGCCTTCCTGCCACAGGGAGTAACCATGACTTTAACCGGAGACGCTAATGACCATGTTGGCAAAGGATTGTCCGGAGGTAAACTAATTATTAAACCATTTAACCGTGTTTCCTTTGATCCTCATGAAAATATTATTATCGGTAATGTAGCACTTTATGGTGCTACCAGCGGTGAAGTATACATTCGCGGGATTGCCGGTGAACGTTTTTGCATCCGCAACAGCGGAGCAACTGCGGTTGTCGAGGGAGTCGGAGATCATGGGTGTGAATATATGACAGGCGGCACCGTGGTTATTTTAGGCACAACAGGGCGTAATTTTGCCGCGGGAATGTCAGGCGGTATTGCCTATGTTTATGACTCCAATGGTGATTTTGCTGACTACTGCAACAAGGATATTATACTCTTAGAACCTCTAAGCGAAATAGGTGATAAATTAAAAGTACAAAAGATGATTCTTAAGCACGCGCAATATACCGGCAGCACAACTGCCCAAAATATATTAGAAAAATGGGATATCTGCGTATCTAAGTTTATAAAAGTTATTCCACGAGACTATAAGCGCGTAACAGAACGGATGTCTGAATTATTACAGGAAGGTTATAGCGAGCAAGATGCTGCACTAAAAACCTTTGAGGAGGTACACGCATAATGGGAAACCCAACCGGTTTTATAAAATATTCAAGAAAAGAACTCTCCCTGCGTCCTGCCTTAAAACGTCTAAGGGATTGGAAAGAAATAAAAGTTAGCACTTTACATCACAAAGAAGCCTTGCAAGAGCAAGCGGCACGTTGTATGGACTGCGGTATTCCTTTTTGCCATAGCGGTATAATGCTTGGCCAGGCATTATCAGGTTGTCCATTGCACAATCTGATGCCTGAGTTCAATGACTTTGTCTATCAAGGTTTGGATGAATTTGCCTATGCACGCCTAAACAAAACAAACAACTTTCCTGAGTTTACTTCCCATGTATGTCCGGCTCCTTGCGAAGGTGCTTGCAGTGCGGGGCTCGTAAAAGACCCTGTTGCCATTAAAAACATTGAACAATATGTAATTGAAACAGCATTCGCTAAAAAATTAGTTAAACCCAATAAGCCCCTTCACCGTACTAATAAAAAAGTAGCAGTTATTGGTTCCGGTCCTTCCGGCCTAGCCTGTGCTGATGAATTAAATAAGTACGGACATAACGTTACCGTCTTTGAACGCTCTGATCGACCCGGTGGCCTACTCATGTATGGTATTCCCAATATGAAGCTGGACAAAAAACTTATAGAGCGCCGCGTTAATCTTATGAAAGATGGAGGCGTAGTCTTTTCCTTAAACAGTGAAATTGGTTACAACGTATCTTCAGAAATGCTTCTAAAACAATATGATGCTATTGTTTTGTGCACAGGCAGTCCTATCCCACGTGACCTGCCTATTCCCGGCAGAGAACTAGAAGGTATTCACTATGCCAAAGACTATCTTGGTTCTGCTACCAAAAGTCTTTTAGATTCAGAGGGTAAAGATGGCAAAGCCATTACCGCTAAAGACAAAGACGTAGTTGTTATTGGCGGCGGTGATACCGGAACAGATTGCGTTGCTACTGCTATTAGGCAAGGCTGCAAAAGCATCAGGCAATTTGAAATTATGCCCTGCCTGCCACATTCCCGCACACCTAATAATCCTTGGCCTGAGTTTCCTCGAGTTTTTAAAACCGATTATGGCCAAGAAGAAGCAATCGCTCTCTACAAAGAAGACCCCAGACAGTACTGCATTACCAGTAAAGAATTTATTGGTAAAAATGGTTCTGTTGATAAATTGAAAATTTGTCAGGTAGAGTGGAAAAATGTAGATGGACGCATGATTCCCAAAGACATTAAGAATACTGAAGAAGTTATTTCTGCTCAATTAGTATTACTAGCTATGGGGTTTGTGGGTACCGAGCAAAAGATTTTTGATGAATTCAAAATAGCAAAATCTGCGCAGAACAATATTGACGCCACAGAAGCAGATTTTACCACTTCCATTCCTGGTATATTTGCCGCAGGCGATGCCAGACGTGGTCAAAGCCTTGTAGTATGGGCTATTAGCGAAGGAAGAAATGCCGCCAAC
>JAAYAE010000088.1 GCA_012719555.1 Acholeplasmataceae bacterium
GAATACGCTTAGATTTATACAAATATATTTTCTTTCGTTTTCGTATTAAAAAATTAATGATAAAACAAAATTAAAAACCATAGCAAGAATAATGCTACACGGTATTGCGACAAACATTAACCGCGGGAATAGTTTTGTACGGTCTTCCTCTGTGGCACAGCCACCTAGTACTAAGCTGCCACCGGAAGAGAAAGGAGAAATCGCACTGCTCTGAGCCCCCAGTACTGTACAAACAAAAAGCAAGACAGGATTGATACCTGTAGATACGGAAAGTGAAGGAATGAGCGGAAATAAAGCTGGGCAAACAACTCCTGTGGTTGAAGAAAAAAGGCTCATAAAAGCTGCTACCATGCTAAATACAACCGGTACTAAAGCAATCGGCACATTGGTACTAATCCAAGCAGCCAAAGCCTTAATAGTCCCTGCCTTAATAGCAACTTGGATTAACATACCCACACCACAAATCATTATAATAGTATTCCAGGGAATACGAGCAATAACTTCTTTTTGTGGAGCCAAGTCTAAGAATAAAGCAATAACGGAAAAAAGAATAGCTACCAAACCCACATCGATTTTACTATTAATCAAAGTGATTATAGCAACTTTAGGTAACATAATATGTAATATAGGGAAAATTAGTACTGTAACCAACATCAATAACATTAAATTCAAATTGGTACGTTGTTTGGCATTCAAAGGTTCAGGCAATTCAAAGGTAACACCCTCACCAATATTTCTATTAGCTTTAGGAATATATCTTAGTCCGGCAATAAAAATGAGTGAAAATATAATACTAGCGCCAAAAATAACTGCTGTGGCATTAAAGGCATCAACAGCTTTGACAGAAGTATTAGCGGCATAAGCCTCTTTAATAAGCCCAATAAAAACTATGCCCAAGCCACTTGTCATAAAATTGCCCCCAGCTAAGGCTCCACAGTTAATAGCGGCAGCACCTACCATTTTATCCATTTTTGCCTCTTCGCAAATCATAAGTGTAACGGGAGCCATAAAAGCTAGTACCGTGAAAAATCCTGCGCCAAGAGCAGCCAAAACTGTCGCTACAAAAAATAGAGCAAAGGGTAATAAACCAGGAAAATTGCGACATGAATATAAAAGATAACGGGCCATTTTTTCCAAAGTTCCATTTACTAAGGCAAAATTATAGAATAAAGAAACAGCCAAAATAACAAACATGATGCCAACAGGCCAAGTGCTAATAATATCCTTGGTTTTCATCCCCATTGCAAAGCAGCCAATAAAATAGGCAAAAACAATAGCAAAAAAACCAGTGTTAATCTTAGTTTTGTACCCTAAAGCTATTGATACTGCAATAGCCGCAACAACAATAATATTTAGCATTTGCATTTCCTCCCAATAATTGATTATTTATCTAAACCTAACAGCTTCATGGGGATGGTTCGTGTCATATAATAAACTTGCTCTTCAGGAACGCCGTGATTCACTAGATATTGCATGTACTGTTGCAATGCAATTTCCCAATTAGGATTCTCAGTTTGACCACCATCTGTGTCAACCATTACGTTTTTATAGCCGCAAGCCTTAATAGCTTCTAAGTTTAGCTCCATATTGCTCATATATGTGCCGCCACCCATATTTTGTGCAAAACAATGTTCCAAAATAACATCATAATCTTCTACTATTTTAACTTGATCTTCCAAACTCATTCCCACCACCCACCATTCAGGATGTGTTACAACTATGTTCTTTAAGCCTGCCTTGCGAGCCGCTTCTACTACTATAAAGGCTTCCTTAGGTGAGATATGCGCCGTACCTAACACTGCGTTATGTTCTTTTATTAGTTGAAAAACCGAATTTAGTTCCGGTACGATTTTACCATCACGCACTACTTCTACGCAGTCGGCAGTATCCTTTTGGTTTTTAACTAAATGATTTCTTGCGCTTTGTGTTGGCAGCCAAACGACTCTAGCTCCCAATTGCAATGCTGAGTCAACAGCCTTAGGATTAATTCCTCCTACTTGCCTATTCAAGGTAATGCTCCCAAACATGGTAAAATTATTGGTGTCCCCATGAACAATCTTATTATGCCTATTACATAAATAAGCTCTATCCTGAGTAGTACCCTGATGGGTTTTGATAACAATAGCCCTAGCACCTACACGAATACCCGCCTCCATGAGCTCAATGTCATCGTAAGCACGCTTGCGAATATCAGGATTGCTATGCACGTGCATATCGATAACGCCTTTCATTGAAATTTCTGACATTTTCATCCCCACTTTTCCTGAAAATTTATTTTTGTTCCTACGATTGTATTTCTTATTCTTTTAGTATAAACTTGTGGTGTTATCGTAGCAATGCGGAAAAACCAATATGGCATATCGGAAAAAGCGATAGGATGTAACTTCATGGATATTAAAGAATTAAATTATATTATTGCTATAGCCGAGGAAGGAAGCATATCCAGAGCCGCGGAAAGACTCTATATGGCTCAATCTAGCCTTAGTCAATTTCTCTCTAAATATGAAAAAGAATTGCATACCAAATTATTCATGCGTACCGCCAATGGTGTGCGCGCAACTTATTCCGGTGACCTTTTTTTGCAAAGAGCAAAACAAATGCTAGTAAATTACCATCGCACCCAAAATGAACTATGGGATATTGAAGAACTGAAAACAGGACGTATTGAACTGGGTATTAGCTCCTTTCGAGGCAGCTATCTCCTCCCTCATGTGCTTTGTCGGTTTTCTGCCATTTATCCAGGGATTGAGGTTGTGGTCCATGAACATGACAGTATTGTCTTAGAGGAAAAAATCGCCGCAGGTACTTTGGATCTGGCGTTAATCGCCAATCCCACAACTAAAACCTCCGGTGACTATGACTTGGTTATGCAAGACGAGATTTACATAGTATGCACAAAAAAACATCCTGTAATGCAATACGTCAAAGTTTGCAATGGCGGCCCTACCGCCCGTGGGTAGCAATGAAAGATGCCGCTAAATTTAAATTCCTTTTAAGTAATAGAAATACCATTTTAGGTAGTTTCGCCGCTGAAAAATATAAAAAATGCGGAATGCCTGCTATCGCTGTTAATCGCAATATGACCGCTGCCTTTGCCGCTGCTATGGCCAGACACGGTATTGGTTTGGCCTTCACCTATCGTTCTTGTGCTATGCCTACGCCTAATGTAGAATACCTTTCTATCGATAAAAAACAAGCCTTCCTAGACCTAGTATTAAAATATCCTGTTGGAGACTACCGAAGTAAAGCTACAAAAGAACTAAGCAACCTTATTCATATACACATGAATGAAACACCTTCTTGGCAAAATAATTTTTAAACACTAAAAGGGCACTGACCAATTTAACTTGGTTAGTGCCCTTCTAACGTACAACAAAATAAATTTTAATTGTGTCTTTTTAACGTTTAAATTTCTGTATCATAGGGGCTTGCACACCCTCTACACCTACCATGGCCATTATCATCAGCAAATCTTTTTGCGGTCCTTTATAAGCATCCTTTGGGTCGCACCACTCTTGCTCCGTGTGAATTCCACCACTTCTACCACCACAGCCTACAGTAATAGCCGGAATGCCTAAAGAAATAGGAACATTGGCATCCGTACTGGAAGAAGGTTTGATTTTGGCTTCTATCCCTACTGCGTTAGTCGCCTCTAGCGCAATACGCACTATCAGGCAGTCATCAGGTTGGACACCTGATGGTCGGTCACCAATTTGTTCTACTTGCACTTGCACCTTATCTTCACTCTGGCGAAGGGTATTTTCTTCTTCCACCGCTTCTTGTGCCACTTTAAGAGCCAAAACACTTAAACGTTTTAATTCTTCCTGGCTGTCTGAGCGAATATCTAACAGCAAACTTGCCTTAGCCGCTATTGTATTTACTGAAGTACCGCCATCTATAACGCCCACATTATATGTTGTTTTTGGAACCTGCGGTACTTTGAATTGAGCAATCTTAGCAATAGCAATACCTAAGGCATGAATAGCACTAGGCCGGCCAAAATCTGCAAAACTATGCCCTCCCTTGGCTATGAAAGTAAAACGATAACGATTACTTCCCGTTGCTTTATTAACAATAGAGCCCGCTAGTGGATCATCAATAGAGACAAACGCATCAATGTTATTTTCTTTACCAAAAATGTTTTTTACTCCGCGCAAATCTCCCAAACCTTCTTCACCCACATTGGCACAAAATACTAAATCACCTATGGGCTTTATTCCTGTTTCTTTTATTGCTCTAATAATCGTCAAAAGATCTGCTAAAGCTCTTGTATCATCAGCAATCCCCGGAGCATAGATAATGCCATCTTTAATTTTAGGAGTAACGTCCACTGTAGCCGGAAACACGGTATCAAGGTGCCCTGCTAGCATCACTACCGGTGAACCAAGCGTTCCTTTAACAGTCCCCAGAACATTCCAAACTTCATCCATATGTACATCCTCTAGGCCAAGTTCTTTAAACCTACGAAGCATATCTTTAGCCCTGAGCTCCTCGTGATTAGAAGGTGCAGGAATAGCGACTAGCTCCAAATGTTCCTTCAAAGTTCGTGCATCATCCTCTTTGAGATATTCTAACGCAGCCTGCATAATTTTACTTTCCAACAATTTTTGCATCATAGCATTCGCACTCCCTTTTTTGATGTTTTCTTACTTACCCTGTAATGTGATAACTATCTTTTTCTATTTCCCAATTTCTTTAATTACTAGCAACTTAACTCATTTCATATAACCCTACAGCTTTGTTGCTTTCTACATATGTTTTCTCTATAGTACGTTGAAAATTAATAAAAACATACTTGTTTTTATTTTATCACATATAAACAAAAACAGCGCACTCAAATTAAATTGAATGCGCTTAGACTTATGAAACAATGATATAGTAAGAAAAACATCAAAGCTTATTCCGCTTCATCATTGGACTTGATAATTTCTATACAATACTTACAGTTTTACTTGTAACAACCTTATTACAACAATTTGAACAGGTAACATTACAATGTTTTGAATTACTCGTGCCGAAATAATGACATCAAAAGAAACATTAGTCAATAACGTTAACCAAAATGTTGTCAGACATAAACTAATCAGAATACGGTTAATAACCACAGCTACAACAAGATTTACATAATTATTATTGCCATTTTTCAAACAAAATCCATAAATAGCCCCACTTAAAACAGCAGAAAGTGTGAAACCCGGAAAATAAATTCCGTTAGGAAACAAAGCAACTCCAATTATATCTGATAATCCACCCACAACTCCTGCATACACTGGACCATAAAGTATTACACATATTGCCAATGGAATAAAGGCAAAACTAATCTTAGCAATAGGAGTAGATAAGGA
>JAAYAE010000089.1 GCA_012719555.1 Acholeplasmataceae bacterium
AATTGTATCCCGGTTCAACTTGCATTCCAGTATTTTTAATGAATTCTTCCATATCTTTTTGTGCTCCACCACTCCAGCCAAAAGTACCAAAAGCAGCCGCCTTTTTACCTGTAGGCTTTAACCCTTTAAGGTAAGTGAACAACCCCCCCATATTTGGCATCATACCCGAATTTTGAGTTGGAGAACCAAACAAAATACCGCCGGCTGTTAATAATTCAGCAACAATATCACTCTTATTTATATTGTTATAACGAAATAGTTTAACAGTACCTCCTGCCGCGGATGCTCCTCGCGTAATCGCTCTAGCCATAGCTTCCGTACCGCCCCACATAGTATCATATACAATTATCAATTTATCACTTTGCACTCCACGGCCCCACTCGTCATATTTGGCCAAAAGTTCTTTAATATGAGAGCGCCAAATACATCCATGCCCAGGAGCTATCAACTTCAAGTCTAAACTATTAACTGTAGCCAATGCCTTACCAATAAGTCTAGCATAGGGCAACAAAATATTTGCAAAGTATTTCTTTACTTCATAATACAAAATACTCAAATCAACTTCATCATCAAAACGTTTGCTAGTACAATAATGTTGTCCAAAAGAATCATTTGAGAACAAAATTCCGTCTTCCGGCAAATAAGTTATCATAGAATCCGGCCAATGAAGCATGGGAACAGGAATAAACTGTAAGGTCTTATTGCCCAATGAAAGTTGATCTCCACCCTTTACAACTTCAAAATCGAAAATATCCCCATAGTGCTCAATAGCTTCATCCTTACCTTGTTTAGAAATAAAAAATTTAGCATTCGGACAAGCTGCAGCCAATGCCGGCATCGAGCCAGAGTGATCAGGCTCTACATGATTAATAATTATATAATCAATTTTTGCAGGATCTACTACTGTCTTTATTGTTGCCAAAAACTCGCCGGCATAAACACCCTTAACTGTATCAACCAAACAAATTTTATCCGCCATAATTAAATACGAGTTATAAGTTACACCGTGAGGAGTATAAAATCCGTGAAAATCTTCCATGGTCCAATCTATAATACCTACGTCATAAATACCTTTCACCAGTTCTTTTGGCTTCATAAATTACTGCCTCCTTATTTTACTTCCCTCATAAAACCCGCTAGCCTTTATCCAAAACTGAGTTCCGATTAATTTCTAAGGCTTCACAATTAAAACTACACTATATATTATTATACCCCAAATAAAAATCAATAACAATTACTCTTCAGGCTAAGTTGCCCTGTGCTTTTTTCCAAATACATTTCTAACCCATGAAATTTATTGACGGAACTGCGATGACCTACACTGACAAATGTTGTTTGCGGTAAATTTTTTGCAACCAATTTATACATTGCAGCCTCTGTTTCTTCGTCCAAGGCCGAGGTGGCTTCATCTAAGAATAACCAATTTGGTTTATAAATTAATGTCCGCACGAAGGCTAAACGCTGTTGTTCTCCAACCGACAAAACATGAGACCAATCTGCAATAATGTCCAAGTCTTTTATAAGATAACCTATGTGACATTCATTCATTAAAATTGCTAGCTCTGTATTATTACGGCTCTGTGTCCCTGGATATAAAACAGCTTCCCTTAACGTTCCCAAAGGCAAATAAGGTTTTTGTGGAATAAACATAATATCGTCTCGGACTGGCATTATTATTTTTCCACGTACATAGGGCCAAATACCTGCTATAGCACGTAAAAGCGTGCTTTTGCCACTGCCGCTTAATCCCTTGATTAAAACATTAGTACCGGGTTTTAAAATTACATTTACATTATTTAAAATAACTCTGCCATTCGGTAAACCTACCTCTAAATTCTCCATAATAATTTTATTATCACTGGCAAATTCTCTTTGCAAATTTATTTGGGGATTTTCGCTATGAACCTCCTGCATATGCAGACCAAAGCCTGTTAGCCTGTCTACAACAGCCTGCCATTCGGCAATGGAAGCATACATATCCACAAAATAAGACAAGGAGTCTTGCACTCTGCCAAAAGCAGTGGATATCTGCATTAATCCACCTAGAGTAATCTGCTTGGTTAAATAGCGAGGAATCGTAACTACAAAAGGGAAAATTATCGCAATCTGAGAATACCCTGAATTAATCCACACTAATTGTTTTTGTTTTTGAATAATATGCCAAAAGTTATCCAATAAAAGACCAAACCTCTTTTTAAATACGCCACTTTCTTGGGTTTCCCCACCATAAAATGCTACACTTTCAGAATTCTCACGCATCCTCATCATGCTGAACCTAAAATCAGCCTCATAACGTTGTTGTACAAAATTCAACCCTACCAATTTACGTCCCACTAAATGAGTAATCCACGTGCCCAAAATAGAATATGCCAAAGCCACCCACACTAAATAACCTTCAACGTGAATGTTAATATTAGCTATTTTAAAATCTAAGGGTCCTGACAAATTCCAAAGTATAAATACGAAAGAAATTAATGTGCATAAAGCCTTTAAAATGCCTATGGAAAATTTAATGGTCATTTCCACAAATAATCGCACATCCTCACTAATGCGCTGATCAGGGTTGTCTGTCCCAACTCCAAACATTTGCAGTCTATAATAAGTTTTGTTTTTCATCCATTCATCAATATAGCGATTAGTCAACCAACGCCGCCAATTTACAACCAGCACTTGTTGCAAATAATATGAATACACGGCAAGGATAATATAAATAAATGCCAACCAAGTAAACCTCATTAGTTCAGCAAAAATAGCCTCAGATTGGTAATTCTGCAGAGCATTATAAAATGCATTATTCCAACTGTTTAATTGTACCAACATATAAACAACGCCTAAGGTTAAAAGGATAATAGCTCCCAACAATAAAAAAGCTTTGCGTTTTTCTTCCGATTGCCAATAGCTTTTGGTTAATTTCCATACATTTTCAATAAATTCTCGTCCTACTTGTATTTTTATCACTATTATTGCACCTCATTAAATTATTCATTTTGTTTAAATACGACAAAAGTGCTTATTATCCTGCCATGATTTTT
Source organism: Acholeplasmataceae bacterium (assembly GCA_012719555.1). Taxonomy (GTDB): domain Bacteria; phylum Bacillota; class Negativicutes; order Acidaminococcales; family Acidaminococcaceae; genus JAAYAE01. Next base: position 3,033 of record JAAYAE010000089.1, read on the forward strand.
ACAAGCGCGTGGCTATTATAACCTATTTCGTGTTAAAATAAGCTAACATGATAGAAGGGAGAAATATCAATGTCTGGTTTAGAACCCCTTATTGCCGACTTAGCCATTATTTTGCTAGTCGCCGGCATTACAACTATAATTTGCAAAAAGTTCAAACAACCTGTTATTCTCGGCTATATTATTGCCGGTTTCATAACAGGGCATAATTTCAATTTTTTCCCCACCGTTAACTCTTCTTCAGAAATAAACATCTGGTCAGAGATTGGCGTCATATTCCTTTTATTTACCCTGGGTCTGGAATTTAGCTTTTATAAATTAAAACGGGTTGGAGGGCAAGCTTTCATTGCAACCTTTATTATTATGTCCGGGACCATGGCTCTTGGCTATACTTGTGGCTTGTTTTTGGGCTGGAATGTTATGAACAGCCTTTTCCTTGGTTCTATGCTTTCCATGTCTTCTACTGCGATTATTATCAAAAACTTCGAAGATTTAAAATTGAAGAACAAAATTTTTGCTGAACTAGTTGTTGGTATTTTGATCATTGAAGATATTGCAGGAATTCTTATTATCGCATTACTTTCTACATTAGCTGCCACCCAATCAGCTCCTAACTTCTGGCAAATTATGACAATTGTCCTTCGCTTAGTTTTTTTTATTGTGCTTTGGTTTGTTTCCGGTATTTATTTAGTTCCTACCTTTTTCAAAAAAACACAAGACATTATGAATGATGAAACCCTACTTATCGTTTCAATAGGTCTTTGCCTCGGCATGGTCGTCGTTGTAACCAACATGGGTTTTTATGCTGCACTTGGTGCCTTTATGATGGGTTCGTTCATTGCTGAATCCCCCAATATAGCCACGATAACGCGTTTAGTTCAACCTGTGAAAGATTTATTTGGAGCTATTTTTTTTGTGTCGGTTGGTATGTTAGTTAACCCCGCCTTGTTATTAGAATATGCTTATCCTGTTATTTGCATTCTTTTAGTAACTCTTTTTGGCAAGACCTTTATTGCTCTTTTAGGTAGTATTCTAGCAGGACAAAATCTTAATACTTCTATAAAATGTTCCTTAAGTCTTCTACCTATTGGTGAATTTTCTTTCATAATTGCCGGTATCGGTATGTCCTATGGCGTAATTGAAAACTTTCAATATCCTATAATAGTCGCCATTTCCGCTATCACCATATTTATTGCCCCATATTTTATTCTGTCTGCAACTTTAATCTACAAAAAACTACAAAAAATATTACCGCTTCCAATTTTAGCATGGCTTAACCGGTACACCGACAAACTAATGGACCTGGAAAGCTCGTCAGGTGATTGGCAAAATTTGCTAAAAGATTACACCTTACGTTCACTTATCTTGATAACATTTTTAACCGCAATTGCGTTTAGCAGTAATACTTATTTAGAGATGTATATGAATACCCATTTACCCCATCCTTATAGCAATCTCGTCACTGCGCTTATAGGTTTTGTTCTCATGCTCCCATTTTTGCGTGCCCTGCTCCTAAATCGCACTGCTCATCCTGAACTTTTTACCGTTCTTTGGTTCAAAAAACGTGCTAATCACCTACCATTAATAATCTTGCTATTAGTTAAATTAAGTATTGCT
>JAAYAE010000090.1 GCA_012719555.1 Acholeplasmataceae bacterium
ATATAATACAATTAATGTAACATCACAGTTGTCATATAGTTAAGGGGTTTTTCGCATAGCAATATATAGAGGAAATTAATTTTTATTAGTTTGGGGTGAAAAGCATGGAAAAGATAATTAAAGTAACAAATTTAAAAAAATCATACGGTCAGGTTAGGGCTGTAAAAGGTATTGACTTTTATGTGGAAAAAGGAAAGTTGTTTGCTTTTTTGGGGCCAAACGGCGCGGGAAAGTCCACAACAATTGATATGATTTGCACTTTCCTAAAGCCAGATGAGGGTGAAATTATTATAGACGGTTTTAAAATTGGCAAAGATGATGATGAAATACGTTCAATAATTGGTGCGGTATTTCAGGATGGCTTGCTGGATAATTTGCTTACTGTTAAGGAGAATCTTGAAATACGAGGGAGTTTTTATGGAATTAAAAAAGACAAGCTTCAAGAAGCTGTGAAGCGTGTTATTCGTACTGTGGGACTGGAAGAGTTTGCAAAACGTCCCTATGGCAAGCTTTCTGGAGGTCAAAAGCGCAGGGCTGATATTGCCAGAGCTTTAATAAACACACCTAAAATTCTTTTTCTTGATGAGCCAACCACAGGGCTTGATCCTCAAACTAGAAAAAATGTTTGGGAAATTATATTAAAATTGCAAAAGGAGAATAACACCACTGTGTTTTTAACTACGCACTACATGGAGGAGGCAGCTGGTGCTGATTATGTCATGGTTATTGATGATGGATTAATTGTAGCAAAAGGAACTCCTACAGAACTTAGAGAAAAATATTCCAGCGATACTTTGATGCTTTCTTATATAGATGAAGCTAGAGTTTGCCATATACTTGAGGATGCTTCTATTAAATATGAGAAAAAAGGTGATAGGATAGTTGCAAAAATTCCATCAACTATGGATGCACTTCCTATTATTGAACAATGTAGAGAATGCATTGCTGGCTTTGAAGTGCATGCTGGAACTATGGATGACGCTTTTATTGGTATTACTGGAAAGGAGATGAGAGAATGATTTCTTTTGCAAAGAGAAATTTAAAACTTTTTTTCAAAGATAAGAGTGCTGTATTTTTTTCCCTCCTAGGCGTATTTATTATTATTGGACTATATGCTCTTTTTTTAGGTGACGTTTGGACAAAAAGCCTAAAAGAAATTTCTAATGCAAGGACATTAATGGATTGCTGGATTATGGCAGGCCTTGTGGCTGCAACCTCTGTGACAACAACTATGGGTGCCTTTGGCACAATGATTGAGGATAAGGTTAAGAAAATTTCAAAGGATTTTAGCTCATCACCATTGAAACGCAGCAGTATTGCAGGAGGATATGTAGTAAGTGCATATGTTATCGGTGTTATAATGAGTGTTGTTGCTCTAGTTTTGGCACAAATTTATCTAGTGGCCAGCGGCGGAGCTATGCTATCCCTTGTGGCAATAGTAAAATGCTTGGGAATAATACTTCTTGCTACTATAACAAGTACGTCAATTGTTTTATTTATTGTTTCCTTTTTCAACAGCACCAATGCTTTTGCCACAGCCAGTACAGTAATAGGTACTCTTATTGGTTTTTTGACAGGTATTTATATTCCTGTAGGAAGCTTACCTGATGCGGTTCAAACATTTGTGAAGATTTTCCCCATATCCCATGCTGCAGTATTATTAAGGCAGGTTATAATGAAAGATCAATTAAAAATTGCATTTAAGGGTGTACCAGCGAAATATCTGACGGAATTCAATGAAATGATGGGTGTTACCTTTAAATTTGGAGATTATGAAGTAACCACATTTGTTAGTATTGCTATTTTAATTGGTACCGCTGCTTTATTCTTTAC
>JAAYAE010000007.1 GCA_012719555.1 Acholeplasmataceae bacterium
AATTTGTTATAATGAATGAGTTTAATCTGGTTTTAAATAATGGAAAGAAAGGTGTTTTTATGAAAAAACTTTGTGCTGTTATTGGGAAATATTTTGGGATTATCGCGGTTATTTTTCTAATATTGGGAATGACCATACCGGGGGAATTCAAATGGGTGCTTGGTAAAACTGCAGTTATCAGTACCATGTCATTGCTTCTTGGAATAATTATGTTTGGTATGGGTATGACCATGAACATTAGTGATTTCACTTTAGTATTTAAACGTCCCAAGGATTTAGCCATAGGTGCTTTTGCCCAATTTATCATTATGCCATCATTAGCTTATAGCCTGGCTACCATATTTAATCTTGATCCCGCCTTGACTGCCGGAGTAATTTTGGTTGGTACTTGTCCGGGTGGAACCGCTTCTAACGTTATTACCTTCATGGCCAAAGGTGACCTGGCGCTATCTGTAGCCATGACCACTGTTTCAACTATCCTAGCCCCTATTTTAACACCTTTTATTACCTATCAGCTAATTGGGCAAAAAATTTCTTTTGATCCTATTAGTATGTTCTGGAGTATAATACAAATTGTTATTATACCTATAGCTTTAGGCCTTATGATTAAAACTTTTTTACCAAAAGTTGCAGAAGTTTCTACAACCTACACGCCGGCTATTTCTGCCATTGCAATTTCCCTCATCATTGCAGGAGTTATCGGTTCCAGCCGTGATAATATTTTAAAAACTCCGGGAACCATCATTTTAGTAGTTATGCTGCATAACTGCCTAGGCTATTTACTGGGGTTCAGCGTTGCTCGCATGATAGGTATGTCCTGGAAAAAAGCCATTGCCCTTTCCATTGAAGTAGGAATGCAGAATTCCGGATTGGCAACCGGCCTTGCGAAAACTCATTTTGCCGCTATGCCTATGGCGACAGTTCCAGGTGCTATCTTTAGTGCTTGGCATAATATTTCCGGAGCTTTGCTGGCCTTTATTTTCAGAAACTATGTAACCCCTCGCTATGGAGATAAAGAAGCAAAAGACGCTTTAGACAACTAGTATAATGCAATCCGTTCATCACAAGATGGGCGGATTTCTTTTTATCCTTTGCTACCAAGCATAGTGTTATTTTAACACAAAGACAGCCCCGGCGCAAAATTCTGCATAATACTATTCTTTGCAAAGTTTTATTGTATAATATATGCTGAGGTGAAAAATATGTATAGAATCTTCTTACTTGTATGCTTAATGCTTTTTAGTGCCAATCTAGCTTTAGCCAGTTCTACTCTAATGCCTAATACCACTCTTGCTATGCAAAATGTTCAATTTTGGCTTACTCCTGAAGGTGAAAAAATTGTTGCGGCCCCAGAACGCATCGTGGCCATGAACAAAGCGATGCTATCTGATACTATGTGTGATTTAGCCGGCTTTTCTGCCACTGTTAGCGGTTTAAAGCTTAAGGAATATTTGGCTCACTACACAATAAACGATGCTCTCTATGTTAATGGTCTTCCCCTGTCGGAAACATCAGCTCTAGAGCTAGAAAATGATGCTGTAGGCAATATTAATAGCAATAATCCGGTTAAATACGGAGTAGTTACTATTCGCAGTAACTTGCGGACTTTCCCCACCCTGGCAGGTGCCTTTGAAACTCCTGAAGATACTCATTTTGATATGTGGCAGGAAACTGCTGTAGACCCCGGTGAACCGGCACTAATCCTACACAACAATGCAAAGGGCAATTTTGTTTTTGTACAATTAAAAAGCTATCGGGGCTGGCTGCCTAGAAACCAAGTGGCTGTTACGGACAAAACAACTTGGCTTAAGTATGTAGAACCTAGAGAATTTGCCGTAGTTACGGATAGATTAGTAAATATAAAAGGACTAATCTATCAAATGGTAGCCAAACTCCCTTTGTCCAGCGGTAAATTCCTTGTCCCCCGTCGCAGCAGCCAAGGATATCTAGTCTCTGTAGAAGTACCGGCAAATTTTAATGATGCTGTGCACAAAGGTTATTTGCCCTTCACTCGCAATAATTTGCTCCGTATGGCTTTTAAACACCTAGGTGCACCATATGGCTGGGGTGGCATGGAAAACAGCGTAGACTGCTCAGCCTTCGTTCAGGACGTCTATAAAACCGTAGGTATCCAGCTGCCGCGCAATGGTGATGAGCAGGAAACGGCCTTTCCCGGCGTAAATATGATTAGTCTGAACCGGGAGGAAAGAATCCGCATTATTAAAGCTTTAGAACCCGGCAGTTTAATGTTTACTCCTTCTCATGTTATGTTATACCTAGGAGAAAAAAATTCCCGTCCCTATATGATACACACTGCCGGCTCCTACGGGGAACAAGATGCGGAAGGTAATATCTCTAAAAACAGAATAATGCAAACAATAATCAGTGATGTCTACCTTTTAGGAGGCAGCGGCACCATTATGCTCTTAAAAATGACCAAAGCTAATAACTATAAATAAGTATTTCCTTAAGTAACCACCTTAACAACAAAGGGCAAAACCACATACAAAAAGAGCAGTTCCCGGAGGAACTGCTCTTTTAAATGTTCTAAAATTAGAAAGTGATGATAAGTTGAGACCACAAAGTTTTGTGTTTAGTATCGGAAAGATCTTTATCCTTCAAATCGAAGTATTGAACGCCAGCTACCATGTTTTTAGCAACAGTGTAGTCAACGCCAACGCCGTAGCCTTTTAAGCCATATTGTCCAAGATATGCACCGTTCATTGTGTGAGCGATAACAGTGGAAGCACCTTGGTTGTAATATTTAGCCCATGCACCAAAAGAACCAACTTTGTTAGCTTTAGCAGTACCATAAGCCAAGGAAATTACATAACCCTTGTTATCCATGTCAAAGTAATCAGTATAGTCGGAAGAACCCTTTAAGTACATAGCACCAATAGTGGTTTTTCCTGTAGTGTAGTTAGCACCCAAAGTATAAATCTTGTCGTCAGTGCCACCAAGAGTAGTTACTTCGTTAGCTTTTACATAGTTAGCTTCTAAAGCTACTTGGCCAACATTGCCGCCTAAACCAACGCGGTAGTATTTACCGGCAGCTGGAGTAGTAGAAGTGCTATCATAAGTAGCAGCAGAGGAAGACATTTTACCAACTTCAGCAGTAACTTTTAGTGTTTTGCCGAAATCTAATTTAACAGCGTCAACGCGGTTATCATAAACGTTACCTTCTGCAATAAAGCCTTCAAAACGACCGGCAGTTACGCCAACTTGACCAATTTTGCCTGTTAAATAAGCGCGTTGGAAACGAGTAGCTTCATCGCCAGTGCCATTGTTAAGGTTTTGTTCGTTTTGCAACATGGAAACATAACGGAAGTTGTCATTAACTTCGCCGGACAAGAACAAACGAGTACGGATCTTAGAATAGGAAGCAGGTTTAGGATCAGTGCTGCCAGCGTAATCAACATAAGTAGCACGAATGTTACCGGTGATTTTTACGTTGTCAGAATTTTTTTCCAACTTAGCTACGCGAACGCCCAAGTTGTCTAATTCGTCAGCGAATTCGCCAACCAATTTGTCGTCAGAACCGATAGCGCCTTTTGCCAAAGCTTTAGCTACGATTTGAGCCATTTCATAACGAGTCATTAAGTTGTTGCCTTTGAAAGTGCCGTCAGGATAACCATCAACTACGCCTGCTGCAGCCAATTTAGCTACGGAAGCATAAGCCCAATGACCAGCCGGTACATCAGAGAATGGGTTTGCTGCAAAAGCTGTAGCGCTAACGCCAAGAGCCATTGCCATTGCTAATACTAATGTCTTTTTCATGAAAATATCCCCCTTAAGGAATTTTATTTTTACAATGCCATAGGGGAGGTCAGCTTCATGTTCCACCGACTATTCGTGCGAGTAACCTTGTTTCCTCTACTCCTAGTTGGAATCACATTCCACGTCTCTCTCTGCGGGCACTATAAAGCAATATTAATAATTTACATGGTTATTGTAACACCTGTTTGACGAATTTGCAACATTTTTTTGTGTAGCACTCTATTTAATCGATTTTTTTCAAATATCTTCTCACTAAAACTACTGCAGCTAGTCCATCCAAATTAACTGGAGGTACCTGCATACCCAAAGGGAATAATTTGCGCAGTCCCTTGGGTGGATTTAATTGCCAATAAAGCACCCTTGCTTCCTCAGTACTATGAGCTTCATCTATCAGAACAATTTCAACGGAAGGTAAGAGCTCGTGCAAGGCAGCCTTCATAGCCGCTGCAGTCGTGCCATTACCCATAACGCAAAGGCTAACCTCTTGCTGCCCCAAAAATTCTTCCAGGGCCCCTGTGAAATCCGCCATCAGTAAAACCTCTGTATTTTTTATTTCGCCGCCTGCTGTCACCAAGGCAACTCCGGTTTTGCTGCTGCCGGGATCAACACCCAAAATCAGCTCTTTGCTATTCATAGCCGCTCACCTCCAGCTTCAATAAAACAGGTCCGGCAACGGCAATATCCCCCTTAGCTTTAGCCGTAATCTCTACCTTGCCCCCAAACTTGCGAATAGAAGCGCTAACAATTTCCATTTCAGCAGCATCAATAGCTCCCACCTTGCCTGTTAAAGGGTCCGGCACCACGCCTTGAGCTACCGCAGCTTTATTAACATCTTTCAAAAAGGCCAATAGTGCCATTTCCACTTGCTGAGAATCTACATCTACGTTAATTTTTTGGCTCAAAATTTCTGCATTATTAGCATATACTTTATTGTTGGGTACCATTTCCAAACGGCTGACAGCCATTTCACCGGACAAAATATTTCCTGCGGCGCTAACCCGGACATAAATATTCCCTTTACCTCTGCTAGAGCTCGCAAAGCACTCTTGACAGTCTCCTTAGACACCCAAAGAATTTGCGTATCTTCTTTGGCTCCTGTCCGTTCCAAAATATGTCCATTAGCCGCGGCCAAAAACACATCCATTTGTTTTTGATTCTCTTCCGTACTAAGGCCGGCCTTTAGTACACTGGCATAAAGAATTTCTCCGGAACGAAAAACTACATCACCCTCACGCATAGCCGTCATGTTTTCCCGCAACTTCTGGGTCGCTGTTTCTAAAGAGCTTACTTCTCCCTTTAGTTTATCCCTAGACGCTTGCAGTTTATCCATTTGGTTTTGGGCCTGATTTAATTTCTCCTCTGCCGCTTGGTAACTGCTTTCTAATTCTGCTACTTGGTGTTGAGCCTCTTCTTTTTGCCGTGTCGCCACAGCCAAATCCACAGAGGATTGCTTAATTTGTTTATCCAAATCTGCTACCTTAACTTTTTGAACTTCTAGTTCTCGTAGAATATCTTTTTTATCTTTATTTAAAGTTACTATCTCTGTCTTTATTTTTTCCATACCAAAAAGTGCCGTACGCACGCTGGCAGAAGATACCATTAAGATTCCCATGGTAGCCGCAGCTACGGCAATGCCGGTAATAATAGTCATAAGGATAGAAGTATAATGGGGCCTTAGCCCAAAAATAGTCAGCCTCTTTTTGCCAATTTTACTCCCTAGCTTGTCACCCAAAAATGCAATAGCTCCGCCCATAATTGCTATTATTAAAATTAACTGTGCTCCAAACATTGCCTCACCTCCTAGGTAATAGAAAAATACTAATCAATATTTATCTACTGATCTTTTTTCCACATGAGCCACAAACCAAAAGCACCACAAAGAGCATTGGGAACCAAGGCCGCTATAATAGGCGGCAAGGCGCCTCCGTTGCCTAATCCTGTCATGAAAGTCATAACAGAATAGTAAACAAAAATAATAACTACGCTAATGCCCAAACCCATAGAAGTCCCTGTCCTTTGTCCCTGCATGCCTAGCGGCACCCCAATAAGGGCGAAAAAGAAACTAGCCAAAGGAATAGAAAATCGCATATACATTTCCATTACATATTTGCTTGTAGGCATATACTGCCTTTCAAGAATACCAATGTATGTTTTTAATTCACCAATAGTCATTTGTTCAGGGGACTTTTGGTCTAGGGTAATAGCCGTGGGTGTGGCCGCAATCGGCAATACTTGTTTATCAAAAGTCATATAGCGGTTAACCCCTGCTGCGCCCGTTAAATCAGTGATACTGCCACCTTCCATAATCCAAGTTCCATTTATCCACTTGGCCATAGGTGTCTTTTGAATACGAGCTAATTTGCCATCTTGAAATTCCTCAATGGTAATATCTTGAAGAACACCCTGCTCTTCATCAAAAGTGCGAGCATAAGTTAAACGATCAAGCTTATCATTTTTAATGGTTTTAATAACAATGTGGTCCTGAGTCTTCGGTTTAGTGTCATGTTTTATTTCATAATCTATAATACGAGCATACTCGGTTTTAGCCGGTGGCACTACTTTTTCTGCCCAAATAACCGAGAACATACTAACAACAAAGCCTGCTATTAGTATAGGTGCCGCAATACGCTTAAAACTAATGCCACCGGACCGCATAGCCGTTATTTCACTGCTCCCTGAAAGCTTGTCCATAGTTAACAAAGAAGCTAAGAGCATAGACATAGGAAAAGTGTAGTTAATGACTTCCGGCATGAGGCAAAAGAACAGCCGAATCAAAGAAGATGCGGAAGCTCCATATTCGGTTAAATATTGAGCCACCCTGAAGAGGAAGGAACTAGCCACAAAAATCGTGGAAAAAGCTGCCACACCAAAACAGAAAGGTCCTAACATTTGTTTAAGGATATATTTGTCTAAAATGCGCATTAAGTTATCTTCCTCACATTTTGAATTTTTCGCCCAAATAAAATTTTCGGGCTGTGGAATCATTGGCAACCATTTCGCTGTCACCTGCTACTAAAATCTCACCATTGTTTAAAATGTAAGCATTATCCACAATGCTCAAAGTTTCCCGTACATTATGGTCTGTAATAAGTACCCCAATACCTCGTTGTGCCAAATGGGCAACCATAGTCTGAATATCGGCAACCGCGATAGGGTCAATACCGGCAAAAGGCTCGTCCAACAAAATAAACGCAGGGTCCGTGGCTAATGATCTGGCTATTTCTACCCGCCTTCTCTCCCCACCGGAAAGTGCCGAACCCAAACTATTTCTAATATGTTCAATATGAAATTCTGCAATTAACTCTTGCATTTTTGCCAGACGTTTTTCGTGAGAAGGCTCTACCGCTTCTAAAATTGCCAACAAATTCTCTTCTACTGTCAAACTGCGAAAAACAGACGCTTCCTGGGGTAAATACCCAATACCGGCCAAAGCTCTTTTGTACATGGGCATATGAGTAATATCTTTATCATCAATAAGTACTTGCCCAGCATCAGGTTTTTCCAAACCAACAATCATATAAAAGGTAGTTGTTTTCCCGGCACCGTTAGGGCCTAAAAGTCCTACAATACTACCCTGTTCCACCTCAATAGACACGTTATCTACCACTTTACGTGAGCCATATTGTTTTACCAAGTTATTTGCTTGTATTTTCAATGGGTTCTCCTTTTAAGCTGCCAAAGGCAGTCACTACTGTAACTATCTTCTAGGCCTCTATATCTTGTGGTTTTGTTGTTTGAGGCTTAGGTAAGTATACCATTTTAACTTTACCATCTGCTTGTGCAATGCTACCACCTGCACCCCTTAGGGTCAAGCTTTGACCGGAAACGGTATTTCCGTCTTGGGTTGCGGTGGCATTTCCTATAAGCTCTATAGTGCCGTCATCCTCATTTGTGTTATAAATAGCCTTATCTCCGCTGGCAGTTAGCTTGCGCACACTGCTATTAATACGTACATTGCCATTGGCATTTGCTATGCCTGCATTCATGTCATAATTAATATATTCCGCATCTAAGCTACTCTGTCCATTGTCCATTGTAAGTTTGGCCCAATCCCCCACTGTTTCCATGTATTTCCTGCTTTGAAAATATTCCACTTGGTCAGCACGTAACGTCTTATCTTGCTTAGTTAAAACTGCGTTTCCTATAGCGGTGAGTTGGTCTCCACCGGTATGAATAACTAAAGTATTGCAAGTAATTCTCGCTTCACCTTGAACTCCCTCTACGCCGCCTGTTAATTTACCTGCTTCTGACTTTGTATTATATTCGGCATTAGCCGCTCTAACCGTACCTTCATTATTAGTAAGAACCACATTGCCCTTCGCTACTGTTTGACTGCTGCGAAAATCATATTCAACTGTATCGCCGGCAACACTGGAAGCGGCATATGTTACCCCCGCTAACGACAAACAAAGCAGAAAGCTTAAAATTGCGCCTATATTTTTTCTTTTCATTGTTCTACCCCTTTCTGCACGAGGGCTTCACCCTCAAGTTTTAAATGCTCCAGCACTGTTTCCATGGTTGCCTTTTGCGCCGTGGCCACAATATCGTCTTTTGTTATCTTAACATTACCTTCAGCCACTATCTTTTCATCCTTACTGAACCAACTGAGCTTATCAGCATTTAGCTCTCCACCTGTACTAAATACACCTTTGGGGTGCCCTTCAAGTGTAATAGTTTTAGTCTTCATATCTATTTCACCGGTTTCAGATTCAATTATTATATTACTGCCATCTGCTTGATAAAATTTTCCCTTGACGCCTTTGAGCACATTTACATCACGCGCTTTGTCATATATCAGTGAAGCCAAAGTCAGCTCCCATACCTTTTTTCCATTATCTTCTTCATGCAAAGAAGTATTCTTTAGCTCATGCGGCGCCACTTCCGGTCCCTTGGTTACAGGTTCTTTGACACCGCCTGTACCGGACATAAGCCAGCCAAAAATTACTGCCATAATAATCACGGCCCCTGTAATGTAGAGTATGGTTTTTTTGTTTTTCATTGCAAACCCTTCCTTATCAGAGGAACGTGCATTTCGTTCCCGGCATTTTCTAAAGTTTGGAATTGCCCTCCGGCTGTTCCTCACCTTCATACGGTGTATTCCAACGGTGTTGGAACCAAATCCAGTTATCAGGATATTCTTTAATTACTTCCTCTACAATCTTGGTCATTTTCAAGGTTACGTTATAATCATCGGCTTTTCTATCACCGGTATCTTCATAGTAAAGAGGATCTTTCACAATAGCCAAATGGCCATAATCCCCAGGTTTGCGCACAATAAAGATAGGGATAATAGGTGCGTTAAACTTTCTGGCAAAATATGCCGGACCTGCAGGCGTTGAAGCCATTTTACCCAAAAACGGTACCAAAATGCCATTATAACCGCCATCCTGGTCAGCAATAAGGCCTAAAAGTCTGCCTTTTTTCATTGCCCGTGCGCAGCCCAAAATTTCTCCGGTTCCCCGGGAAAAAATTTCTTGCCCTGCTCCACGGCGCAGTTGATTCATAAAATCACTGTAAACTCTATTCGGCTGCGGCTTTTCCACCGCACTTATGGGGAATCCATTCAGCGCTAATGCAGCACCCAACCATTCCCAATTATCCATGTGACAAGCAAGCATGACGACACCGTGTCCCTGTTTCATTGCCTCCCACAAAACATCAGGTCTGTCAAAATTCACCAATCCTCTAATATTATCTTTATTTAGCGCCGGCATGTACATAATCTCTAAAAAGGTCATCCCTAAGTTAAGAAAAAGTTTATGAACATGTTTTTGAGCTTCTTCGGCACTAATTTCTAAATGCTCTTGCATGGTTTCTTCTGCCCTAATACGTTGTTTTTTGGCAATATACCAATACAATTTACCACAACAACGGCCTAATCTTACCACAAATTTATAGGGTAAGGCGGAAATAATATTGCTGATTGTTTTAAGTACATAATAAAGCCACATTACTGGTTATCTCCCTGTCCCTTTGCAGTATAGTCAGCTACTATTTTATCCCAAAGTCCTCGAGAACGTAAAATTATTTCGATAATTTCTCTTACTGCGCCGAAGCCTCCTGCATTTTGGGTTATATAGTGTGCATTTTTTTTTACATCAATAGTCGCATTAAATGGTGCCAGTGCCAGCCCTGCTACACCCATTGCCGGTAAATCATTAAGGTCGTCTCCCATAAAAGCCACTTGTTCTAACTCCAGATTATTTTCTCTCGCTAATTGCTCCAAAGCCGCTTTTTTGTCTGTCACTCTTTCACAAACAAGGGTAATCCCTAATTCTTTAGCCCGGCGCAGAAGTATCTCACTATGCCTTCCGGTAATAAGCGCTATCGTTAAATCATTGCGCAAGGCCAAAGTTATACCTAATCCATCTTGCGCATCAAAACGCTTACAAAGCTCACCTTTATTGCCAATGATAATGCCGCCATCAGTAAGCACTCCATCTACGTCCAATACCAACATTTTGATATCCTGAAAATTTATGTTAGGATTTGTCATTATATAACCCCCTGATGAACCAAGTCCGTCATATGCAGCAAGCCAATAACATGTTTTTCTGCATCAATAACCGGTAATACCGTAATAGGACGCGGTTTATTACTTTCCATTATATGCAAGGCTTCTGCTGCTAATTTATCTTTGGTAATAGTTTTGGGAGACTTAGTCATCAATTCAACCACTGGTCTAGTTAAGAAATCAAAACCCTTGCTAAGACCGCGACGAATGTCACCATCGGTAAGTACCCCAATCATTTTGTTATCATTGTCGATAACAGAAACAGCCCCAAGGCCTTTATCAGTAATAACAAAAAGGGCATCTTCTACCAGCATTTCTCCCGTTACAACAGGATTTTCATCCCCTTTATGCATAATGTTCTCCACGGTTAATAACAATTTGCGCCCCAAAGAACCTCCTGGGTGAAATACAGCAAATTGATCTGCCGTAAATTTGCGGGCAGAAAGAAGCTCTATGGCCAAAGCATCACCATAAGCTAAAGCCGCAGTAGTACTGGAAGTAGGAGCTAAACCCAAAGGACAGGCCTCTCTTGTTACGCCTACATTTAGAACTACATCTGCCTGTCGTCCCAATGTACACTCGCTCTTCCCTACCATAGCAATAATCTTTGCTCCAATACGTCGCAAAGAAGGAAGTATCTGCAGCACTTCCCCCGTCTCTCCGCTATTAGACAAGGCAATGACAACATCATCTGCCGTAACCATACCTAAATCTCCATGAATACCCTCTGCAGGATGCAGATAAAAAGACGGCGTACCTGTACTAGCCAAAGTAGCAGCTAACTTCCGGCCGATAATACCTGATTTGCCCATACCCGTAATAACGGTACGGCCATTACACGCTAAAATCATACTAACAGCTGCTGCAAAATTTTCATCTACCCGAGGTATAAGCTCCATAATAGCCTCTGCCTCCATTTGTAATACTGCTTTAGCTCGTTCTAGCAATGTTTACACCTTCTACCAATTTTATCTATTGCAATTACATCTTCTAATAAATCTTCCAATTGATCTAACCGCACCATATTTGCTCCATCTGACAAAGCCTCTGCCGGATTGTCGTGTACTTCCAAAAACAGAGCATCTATGCCCACAGCCGCTGCCGCTCTAGCCATATGAGGCACAAACTGGCTTTGCCCACCGGAAGTAGTTCCCTGTCCTCCAGGTGTTTGCACACTGTGCGTAGCATCCATAACTACCGGGTAACCCAACTCTCTCATAATTGGCAAAGAACGCATATCCGTTACAAGAGTATTATAACCAAAACTAACCCCACGTTCAGTAAGCATTAAATTATGGCTTCCAGCTTCTTCGACTTTTATTACAACATTTTTCATATCCCAAGGTGCTAAAAATTGGCCTTTTTTCACATTAACTACTTTACCTGTTTTAGCCGCCTGATAAACTAAATCAGTTTGTCGGCACAAAAAAGCGGGTATTTGTAAAATATCCAAAACTTCTGCGGCTTTTTCTACCTGAATAGTTTCATGGATATCACTAACAATGGGCACACCTAAATCTTTTTTTATTTGCGCCAAGATTTTAAGACCTTCTTCGATTCCGGGACCTCGAAAAGATTTTACCGATGAACGATTAGCCTTATCATAAGAAGCCTTGAAAACATAGGATAATCCTAGTTTGGCACAGATATTTTTAACCGCTTGCCCAATAGCTAAGCTATGCTCATAGCCTTCTAGGACGCAAGGGCCTGCCATTAATAATAGCGGATGTCCTTGTCCAACTTCATAATTACCTATTTTAACAATATGCATATTTTACTCCTTTCGCTGTATTACCAGCCTCTTTCCTAGCATTAGCTTAATTATATATATCTTACTCTTTATTTGTTTGTTCAAATAATTTATTGACAGCCTCTAAATCTTCCTTAGTATCGATACCAATACCTTGAAAATCACTAGTTAATACTTTTATTTTAAAACCATTTTCTAAAACACGCAATTGTTCCAAAGACTCTATTTGTTCCATAGGAGTTGGGGCCAAAGCTGCGTATTGCAAAAGAAAATCTCTGCGATAAGCATAAATACCTACATGTTTATAAACCTTAAAATCCTCAGGTTTTTTACGCGGGTAAGGAATCAAACTGCGAGAAAAATAGAGGGCGTAATCATGAAAATCCGTTACTACCTTTACCGCATTAGGATTGTCATAATCCTCCGGTGCCATTAAGGTTTTCAGAGTTGCCATAGACAGCTGGGAGTCTTTGATAAACGCTTCCGCTAACAAATCAATAACCTGCGGCGTAATCATGGGCTCGTCCCCTTGAACATTAACTATAACATCAACATCAGGATATTTTAAAGCAACTTCAGCTAAACGATCAGTACCGCTGGGATGTTCTGATGAAGTCATTATAACATTTCCACCGAACCCTTTTACCGTCTCAACAACTTTTTCATCATCTGTAGCCACCAGCACTTCTTGTGGCAACTTAGCTTGGCAAGCCCTAGTATAAACGTGCTGAATCATAGGCTTACCTGCAATTAAGGCCAAAGGTTTCCCCGGTAACCTTGTAGATGAAAAACGGGCTGGAATCACACACATAACTTTCATTATCTTTTTATCTCCTTTTTGATGGCGTTATAAATTGCTTTTTCAAAGTCATCCTGACCATATGTAATTTGAATTTCCATATTTAAAACATAGAGAGGAACTTCTCTCTCAAAATAAATGAATTCTGTAGGAATCTTTACCGCGTCTTTAGCCGTAGTGACCAAAGCTTTAACTTTTTTATTAATAGCTCTATCCATAATATATTGCATCTCAACCATACCATAATCATGGTGATCCGGATAGCGTATTGCTTCTTCAATTTCCAAACCTTCGTTGGTCAGCGTCTGTTCAAAAGAAGAAGGATTCCCAATAGCAGAAAATACCATAACAGACTGTCCATCAAGGTCTTCTAGAGGTAAAGCCTGAGTTTTGATGCCTTTGTACCAATCAGCAATTTCTACGTAATTACAAGGCCTATGCATACTCTCAATAATAGGCGCCTTATGATTATACTTATGCAGAGTATCGCACAAGGTGTCTCTGGAGATACTGGAACTTTGGTCACTTTTTGTCAAAAGGAATAAACCGGCACGATTTAAGTTTCTTAAGGGTTCACGCAAGGTTCCCCGCGGAAGCAAACTTCCATTGCCGAACATATTCAAGGTATCCACCAAAACTACATCTAAATCACGATATAGCTGCCAATGTTGGTAACCATCATCCATAATAATAACTTCAGCGCCTAATTTTTCTACAGCGAACTTGCCTGTAATAGCGCGTTCCTTACCAATAATAACCGGGATACCTGGTAAAGTTTTAGCCATTAAGTAAGCCTCATCACCTGCTTCATAGGCTGTCATAAAAATCTTTTTACCATCTGACACCACGCCAATCTCTTGCTCCCAATGAGAACGGTAACCACGATTCAAAATAACAACCCTGTACCCCATTTCTTGAATCATAACGGCAACTTTTTGAGCCGTGGGAGTTTTTCCCGTACCACCAACTGTAATGTTACCAATACTGATAACGCAGCAATCTAATTTGGCACGTGATAAAATACCTTTTTCATAAAGATAGAGTTTTATTCTTACCCCTATCTCATAAAGCACAGAAAAACCCCGTAAAGTTGCCAATACCAGCCAATCAATAAAATTATTATCTTGGCCATGAGACAACTGCATTAAATATTGAGTAACTGCGTCACCGGGCCGCATACGCGGACTTACTTCATCATTTATATTTCTGGTATTGACTTTGTAATGAGCATTAACCATACTCTCAGTCGCCGTTATTTTTAACAACTCCTGTAAATACTCAATAGTTCGCACCGCAGCCCCGCGATTTTCATGAATAACCTGTAAAGAGGCCTTACCCATTCTGGCACGCAGGTCATCATCTTTAAAAACTTCCAACAATACATCTGTCAGCTGCCCCGCATCTTCTATTTGCTTACAGGCACCAACTTTAGAAAGAAGTGCAAAAGAATCTTTAAAATTATACATATTAGGTCCGACAATTATTGGTTTAGCATGAGCGGCAGGTTCCAATACATTGTGTCCGCCATGCTTAATTAATGTTCCACCCACAAAAACGGCGTCTCCCACAGCATAAATACGTCCCAATTCACCAATGGTATCAATAATGATAACAGGATATTGCACTCTCGGTGAAGGTTCTTTTAAAAGCTTAGAACGCAAGCCGGTTTCCAATCCGTATTGCTTTGCCAGCTTCACAATTTCCTCTGTTCTCCCAGGTTTACGTGGTGCTATAACTATTCGCGCTTTCGGGAATTCCTTACGGATAACATTAAAGGAGTTAAACAAAGCGGCTTCTTCCGTAGGATGAGTACTGCCACCTACTAGCACGGGATAAGCATCGATAAGTCCCAATTCTTCTTTATAGCGCATTAAATCTTCAGGAGTAACTGCTGCGTAAGTCTGGTCAAATTTAGTGTTTCCTGTAACATATATCTTACGTTTTTCTGCCCCAAGATGGGCAATATAGGCCGCATCTATGGAAGACTGCATGCAAAATCTGGTAACAGACCCCAACATGTCAGATAAAATACTAAATAAATAGCGATATGATTTTACGGATTTATCAGAAATTCTACCATTAACCATCATAACAGGTATCTTGCGTAATTTAATAGCACGTAGAAAGTTAGGCCACAGTTCAGTTTCTACAGGCATAAAAACACGTGGCATAATTCTTTTTACAAAAGACTCTGAAATGAAAGGTAAGTCTATAGGGAAATAGATAATAGCATCGGCTTCCGGAATAATTTGATTGGCCATATCATACCCGCCGGTGGTTACTGCTGATACTAGAATTTTCGCTTCGGGCATAGCTTTGCGTATTTCCTTTACCAAAGGACTAGTAGCTACAATTTCACCAACAGAGGCTCCATGAATCCAAATACAATCCTTGTGTGCTACTGCCGCTATTTCTTCATCGCTAATCCGTCCCATGGACTGTCTAAACCGTCTGGGGAAACCCTTTTCTTTGAAGAAACGCCAACTAAAATATGGCAGTATAAAAATAACGAACACTATTAAAATTAAACAATTATAGACTATGTAATACATGCATTATCCCCTTTGTAATTGCGCCGTCTTAAACTGAATGTCATGAAGATGGGCATAAAGGCCATGTTTGGCCATAAGTTCCTGATGAGTCCCTATCTCAGAAATTTGTCCCTTATCTAAAACTATAATCTTGTGAGCGTTTTGTATTGTGGACAAACGATGGGCAATAACAAAAGAGGTTCGTCCCACCATAAGGCGATCCAAGGCTTCTTGCACTACTCTTTCACTTTCTGTATCCAGCGCGGAGGTAGCTTCATCTAAAATTAAAATTCTTGGATCTTTAAGAATTGCGCGCGCAATAGAAATACGTTGACGTTGACCTCCGGAAATATTAACTCCTCTGTCACCTAGACTGGTATCATATCCTTGAGGTAATTCCAAAATAAAATCGTGGGCATTAGCAGCCTTGGCCGCCATTTCAACTTCTTCTTTAGTCGCCTCTAACCGGCCGTAGAGTATATTATCATACACACTGCCATTGAAAAGCGTCGTTTCCTGTGGCACGATGCCTACCTGTGTGCGCAGGGAGGAAACGCTTACATCCTCAATATTATGTCCATCAATAGTAATATTACCACTGGTAACATCATAGAAACGAGGCAGCAAATTAGCAATTGTGGACTTGCCTGCACCTGAAGGACCCACTAGCGCCACTACCTGCCCGGGCTCAACTTTGAAAGAAACATCCTGCAAAACAGGTTCGTTCTCGTTGTAGGCAAAACCTACGTGTTGAAATTCCACTGCGCCTTGAACCGGAGGCAAAACAATAGCATCAGGTTTATCCTTAATTCCATCTTCTAAATCTAAAATATAAAATACTCTTTGAGCAGCCGCTAAAGCTTTTTGGATACTGCCAATAACCCTGGTCAACCTTTTAATGGGGTTTGAAATATTAACTGCATAAACTAAAAATGCCACTAATGAACCCGGCGTAATTTCGCCATGTATAACACTCCTGCCGCCAAACCAGATAATGGCGGTAACACCTAGGGCTGCCACAAATTCAATAACCGGTGTTAAAATTGCCATGAGTTTGGCGTTTTTCATATTGGCCTCAAAATTCGCCATATTTTCACGCTCAAACCTATTTATTTCATATTCCTCGCGCACAAAAGATTTTATTATGCGAGCAGAAGACAATGTTTCTTGCAAAACAGAGGTAATATCCGCAGTGCATTCTTGTATGTTGTAGCCAGCAACACGAATCTTTTTGCCAAACACATCCATAAGCAAAAGTACCACAGGGAAAGTACAAAAAGTGAAAAGTGTTAGTTTCCAATCCAAATAAATCATTGCCCCGACGGAACCAATAAGTATGCACCCCTCGGTAATCATATCAATCGTATTTTGTACCATAGCAGATTGTAGTGCGGAAACGTCATTAGTTACATAACTCATAATGGTACCCAATTTGTTTTTATCATAAAATGAAGTGCTTAGCTGCTGCATCTTTCGATAAACTGCACCACGAATATCAATAACCACACGTTCTCCAACATAGCTCATTAAATAATTTTGTCCATAAAAGAATATTCCTCTGGCAAAAAAGATAGCGACGATACCTAAGGCAATTAAATTTAAGAGATGACTATCTCTTTCTGAAAATACCTGATCAATAACGTCTCGAATAATCCAAGGAACGTACAAATTGCCACAGGCTGCTAAGGCCGTGCAAAGGGCAGCTAGAAGCAGTCGTGGTAAATAGGGCTTTATATAGCTAAGTATGCGTAAATATAGGTTCATTTATGTTCTCCAGCCTGTTTTAGTATTAATTTGGCTACCCGTTCTACAGCACCGGATTTGCCTAATTTTTTTACAACATCTTTTAATTCTTTGCGAATACGTGCATGTTCAGATGGCTCTAAAAAGTTTAAGACTTCTTTGGCCATATTGTCCGGAGTCATTTCCTCTTGAATTAACTCCGGTAAAATCTGACGACCGGCTACAATATTTGGCAGGCCAATATGAGGAATCCTAACTAAACATCTAGCAATAGCCACCGTTATAGCCGAGGTTTTATAGCAGATAACTGATGGTAAACCACATAAAGCAGCTTCTAAAGTAACGGTACCGCTAGTAGCCAACGCTACATCAGCTACACTCATAATATCATAGGTATCCCCTTCAACAATATGCACTTCTACTCCGGCCACTGCTATTAATTCCTTTAACATTCCCAAAGGAATTGTTGAAGCTCTGGGGACAACAAAATCCACCCCTGGATTTTTTGCTTTAATAATTTTTAAAGCTTTAAGCATGGGTGGCAGCATATTTTTAATTTCTTTTATGCGGCTGCCCGGCAATAAAAGGATCAATGGATGACCATCACGCTTACCTGCTTTCGCTTTGGCCGCAGTTTCAGATATATGTAATTTCACTATATCCACTAGGGGGTGTCCAACAAATTCTACATCGGCACCGGCTGCTTTGTATAGATCATACTCAAAAGGAAAAATTGATGCCACTTTATTAACTAATTTTGCAACGTCCCTTGCTCTTCCTTTACGCCAAACCCAAGCAGAAGGCGCAATATAGGCAACAATTGGTATCCCCATTTCTTTTGCCATAGAAGCTATCCGCATATTAAAATCCGGATAGTCAATAGTAACAAAACAGTCAGGACGCCTATCTTGCATAAGCTTACGAAAATCTTTTTTTAACTTATATAATTGGGGTAATTTGCGAATTACTTCAACTATGCCCATAACGCCATGGTCTTTAATATCAAAAACCACTTCACCACCGGCGGCGCGCATAGCTTCTCCGCCCATACCGTAAATCTCTGCCGTCGGTTCCAAAGCCAAAATAGCTTTAGTAAGGGCTGCTGCGTGCAAATCGCCTGATGC
This sequence comes from Acholeplasmataceae bacterium, assembly GCA_012719555.1. Classification (GTDB taxonomy): domain Bacteria; phylum Bacillota; class Negativicutes; order Acidaminococcales; family Acidaminococcaceae; genus JAAYAE01. The sequence continues at coordinate 18,239 of JAAYAE010000007.1, forward strand.
TTCACCGGCAGAAAGAAGGATTTTAATCACAAAAAGCACTCCCTTAATTTATTGATAAATACTATTGAAGAAAAAATTGCACAAAACATCACACTGTATTATAACACAAAAATAGAGTGGACGCTTGTCCACCCCAAAATATTCAGCATTTTTTTGCCTGTTTAGCGACTACCGTTATATTGTGAGCGTCTGCCAACGCAAGCATCTTCTCTCTGTCAACCAGCAAAGTGCGTCCTGCTTCTACAACAAGACCAACAGATCCAGCTGCAATCATGGCTTCGATGGTTGCGACGCCTACACTTGGCATATCAAAGCGATTATCTTGAGCCGGTTTTGCAGTTTTTGCTACAATAACGTTCTTGCCTAACGCTCCTCCGCGCAAAATACATTTATCAGTACCTTCAATAGCTTCTACGGCCATAATAGCCTTATTTTTAACCACTACTGTTTGTCCAATATCTAAACCACCAATTTTTTTTGCCATGGAAAAACCATAGTCCATATCTTCCATTTCTTCCATAGTAGGTTGTCTTTTGCTTAAAACCCCTGCTTCAGGCATCAAAACTTGTAAAAAGAATGTCTGATCTATAACCTCTATACCTTGTGAAGATAGCTTGTCTACAATAGCCCGCATAATAGTATCATCATGCCTATCCGGCAAAGAAGATAATAGTTTTACAGCTTGCCAGTCCGGAACTATAGCCCCTTCACTGTATAAAATTTCTTTTGTCACTTTGCCAATCATGGTAACTGCTTTAATTCCATTTTTACTGAGAATATCCAATATTTTACCCAATTTGCCTATGTGAGTGCTATAAAAAGTATCCGCAACCTTGGATAATTCTTCATCTAAACCTGGAACCACACCAATAACTACGGTTTTGTATCCTGCAGCTTTCGCTCCTCTTACAACTTCAACAGGCAAATGCCCCACACCGGCTAATATTCCTAAGGTTTTGTCCATAAGGTATCCTACTCCTTACTTCCACGAGCCGTCGCACGACAAATACCACGTTCTACATTGCGCAAGAACCGCATAAAATGTTCTACTTCTTCACAACTATCAAGCTCTTGTTCCATAACACTTATGGCCTCTTGAAGAGTATATCTGCTGCGGTAAAGAATCTTAAAAGCCTGTTTCAATTCTTCACGGGCTTTTGGTGAAACACCTGCTCTGGAAAGTCCTACGCTGTTTAGTCCTGATACATGAGCAGGATTTCCTGCTACGATAACGTAAGGTGGTATATCTTGAGTAATCTTGCTCATGCCTCCGCACATACAATTGCGACCGATTTTTGTGAATTGGTGAACTGCAGTTAAACCGCCGATAACAGCCCGGTCCTCTACAATAACATGTCCCGCTAAAGTAGCTACATTACTCATAATAACATTATTACCTACTACACAATTATGTGCTACATGAGTATAAGCCATAAGTAACACATTATTTCCCACACGCGTCTCATTGCCTTCGCCTACGGCGCGGTGAATGGTTGCGCATTCATGCACAACTACACCATCACCTAAAATTGTGCTGGTTTCTTCTCCCTTATATTTCAAATCCTGAGGTGCAGCACCAATACTTGCCCCCGGAAAGAACTCGCAATTCTTTCCAATGGTTGTATAACCATCAATAACCACATGTGGATGAATAATTGTGCCTTCCCCAATAGTTACATGTTCGCCTATAACCGCATAAGGTCCAACTTGTACATTTCTCCCTAAAATAGCCCCGGGATAAACGATAGCTGTCTCATGAACTTTACGTATTGGCATTACTGCTGAATCAAATCCCATAATTTTCTCACTCCCAATAACTATTTAAAAAAATATCGACTATATAGTCACGCTATCACAGAAAAATTTGGCGTGCTAAAATCAAGGTAATTTTGCATATTTCAGCTCATTTACTCTCAAATACTCAATATTTCTACCAAAAACTGCTCTTTTATTCTTTAGGATCCATAATGGCAAAAAAGAATTCCCCTTCACAAGCTAATTCTCCATCAACGGTACCTCTGCAATTAATTACTCCCATAGTCCCTCTAACCTTAGTAACGATGGCTGTGGTGACCAATTGATCGCCGGGAACAACTTGTTTACGAAAACGAACTTTATCAATTTTACCAAAAACAGCAATTTTCCCTCTGTTTTCTTCAGGATAAAGCATTGCTACTCCACCCACCTGCGCCATAGCTTCAATTAGCATAATACCGGGCATTATAGGATCTCCGGGGAAATGTCCCATAAATTGAGATTCATTCATGGTGATATTTTTTATACCTACTGCTCTTTTCATGGGCTCTAACTCCAAGATGCGATCAACTAAAAGCATAGGATAACGATGTGGAAGAACTTTTTGAATTTCTCTAATGTCTAGTGTAATCATTTTTTTACTCCTTGCTTCAAATTTATCATTACGATAATCATCTATCTGTTTTGCTACATTAGCATTAAACGCATGCCCTGTTTTCATAGCAATAACATGTGCCTGAATCGGCCCCAACAAATATAAATCACCTATAACATCCAAAATTTTGTGCCTAATAAGCTCATCTTTAAACCTAGGCACAGACAAAATCTTGTCTGTATCGAAAACAACTACGTTTTCTGTGGTTCCACCCTTACCCATACCCATTTTGCGCATAGCATCCAATTCTTCTACAAAGGCTACTGTTCTAGCAGGGGCAATATCTTCCAACAATCTATCTTCTGTACACTCTAAGTCAAAAACTTGAGTTCCCAGCATGGGATGAGAATTTATAGATGTAAATGTAATCCTATATCCATCATAAGGCAATACACATATGTAGCGATCCTTGTCATAAACTGCAAATGCTTTGTCAACCTTATAAACATTGCGTTTTTTGTCTTGTGTAACTCTTCCAACTTTCAATATTGCTTGTACAAAGGTATCAGCACTTCCATCAGCTACCGGAGGCTCAGGAGAAGACATCTCTACAAAACAATTATCGATTCTTGTCATAGCTAAGGCCGCCATAACATGTTCTACAGTAAAAACTTCAGCGTTATTTTCGCTAAGTGTGGTTGCTTTCAACGTGGAAGTTATGTTAGCCGTAACAGCTCTGACATGTGGTTTATTAGGCAAATCCGTGCGGATAAAAACAATCCCCGTATCTGCAGGAGCCGGTACTAACTTAAGTTCTACCGGTTTACCTGAATGTAGTCCAATGCCATTACACGCTACTTCCGCAGCTAGTGTTTGTTGCTGGAAATTTTCCATTAAGCCTTTTCCCCTTCCATAAACTTCCTGTATCTTTCTTTACCGTCTTTCCAACGATCGTGCACCCAAAACCACATAGCAGGATCCTGCACAATTTCATGTTCAGCAATTACTATCAGTTGCTCCATTATACCATGCACATCTTTTTTTCTATCCGCCGTTTTAGGAGTATAAAGTGGAGCCCTAATATTAACAGTAAGCATACCATCTGCATCATTATGAATAAAAAATGGAATTATAGGTGCTCCATGCAACCGTGATAACAAAGCTGCTCCGGGTGGTACAATTGAAGGCTTACCAAAAAATGTAACAGGCTCACCATCTGCCCCTGTATCTTGGTCATATACAATACCTAATAAATTTTTTTCTCGTAAAATTCTATTTATGGCCAGCATACTATTTTCGCCGTGATTATAAGCAATTTTCTGTCCTACCAGCTCTCGATATTCATTAATAAATTTATCCATACCACTATTATTTTGCTTGCGAGCTACAGACAAAATAGGATAGCCTAAAAGTGCAACAGATGCTCCCAGCATTTCCCAATTTCCATAATGAGCCGTACACATAATCACGCCCTTATGTTGACTAAAAGCAGCTTCCAAATATTTTTCCCCTTTAATGGTAATGGTTTCTCGAAAATTGTTTTTGTTAAGTAAAGGAAACCTTAGCACCTCTACAATCATACGTCCAAAACGGATAACACTCTCTTTAACTATAACTACCGCTCTTTCCTCCGGTACCCCTAAACAATCCATAACGTTTTGTACTGCCATATATTTTCGCCATTTTGGAACAACAAGCCATGCTATAAAACCTGTAAAATCAGCAAAAGCCGTGCGCACGAATTTAGGCGAAACGCACATGACCCAGCTCAAAAATTTCATTGCCCAGTATCCTAGCATTTATGCCACCCCTTCTTGCCTAAAAAGTACAGTTAATGCCGGCATAAAAATCATTGGAACGCATTCCTATTTCGGCCTGTACAAGCTTACCCACAGGAAGAGCTGCACCATAATTAAAATGATGTCCATCATATTCCAGAGCTAAGCTTAAATTTAAAACATCACTATTAACCTTAAATTGTTTTTCCATAGCTATAAATCCATTTTGAAACCGTCCCGTACCTATACCTACATGTCCTCTAAATCCCCATGGACCTTCCTTAGTCGCAGCTACATAACCAGCACGGTCAAGTTTGTCTCCTATATCTTCTATACCAACAGCAACTGCCGGCGTTAACACTGATTCAGCTATAAGCTGATACTTGGCGCTAAGCATATTGAAATTGTTTTCATGCTTGGGGTTGAAACGGCTATAAGACAATTCCAAACTAGGCAAAACTGTCGCATTTACGCCCAAAACATTACCGACTTCAGTCTGTTGCGCCATAACGGAAAACTCTCCTATATTTCGCACATGTGCAGAAGGCACGTTAATAACACCGGAAATGGAACTTAATAACATTTTTGCTTCACAAGGCACTGTGAAGATCAAACATCCAACAAGTGACAAAGCTCCAAAAGCCTTTTTCATTTCGTTTTACCCCTTTATTTTTTTTCACTTTGCAACGAAGCAACAAGCTTTTCTAATGCTTTCAACCTATCATTAATAGTACCTATACGCCTCAATTGAACTTCCTGCTTAAGCCAGTCTCTATGTGGTCTAGCAGGAAACCCAGCACAAATTGAATCATCAGGTATATTATTTGTAATACCGCTTCTAGCGGCAAACACACAATTGCTGCCAATATGAATATGTCCCACACTTCCCACTTGCCCGGCAAAAGTAACATTGTTACCGACTGTGGTACTGCCGGATAACCCCACCTGAGCTACTACCATACAGTTCTCTCCCAGAATATCGTTATGTCCTAAATGCACTAAATTATCTATTTTTGTCCCAGACCCAATAATTGTACTTTCAACAGTAGCCCTATCAATACAAGTGTTATTACCGATTTCCACATCATCACCAATAACTACATTGCCCACTTGCAAAACTTTACTATGTTTACCATTTTCCGTAATATACCCAAAACCATCGCCGCCAATTACAGCTCCGGCTTGCAAAATAGTCCTATTGCCAATTACACAACCCTCTCTAACCGTAACGCAGGAATAAAGCACACAGTTCTCACCAATTTTTACATGCCGTCCTACATAAACATGAGGATAAATAACCGTACCATCACCAATAACTGCTCCACCACCAACATAAGCAAAAGGTAAAACAGCCACATCTTTTCCTATAGTAGCCGTAGGATCAATAAAGGCATATTCACTTACGCCCCTCGTTACTTCTTCCGGTGGTCTAAACAAAGCCAAAAGCTTAGCAAAAGCTGCCCTAGGATTTTCCACTCTAATAACAGGTTTACCCGTAAATTCAGCGTCCTTAGGTAACACTAAAGCTCCGGCAGCTGAAAGTCCTGCCGCTTCAACGTTAGGTGGAACAGCAAAAGAAATTTGCTCGGCAGTTGCCTCTTCCAACCCATTAACACCTTTAACAATAAAATCAGGATTAGCCCCTTCCATCTCTCCGTTTAAAAAGACGGCTAATTCTCCCAGTGTCTTTTCCATTTCTTTCCCTCCATATTCTTAGCTAGTAAAATATTTCGCGAACCTTTAGGACGCAACTGAATATTCGCCAAATATTTTAAAAAAGGCGGACGTTAAAGTCCGCCCTTCAGCAACTATTATTTCATTTTTTTGGCAATATCTTCTGTAACATCAACGCCGCCTTGTGGGACTGCTTCTTTAACTAAAATAGCACCTAGTTTTTTTTCTTTAGCAACTTCAGCAGCCGCTGTTTCAAAGCTAGCTTTTAATTTATTTTGCGCGTCAGCTTGTAACACTTGCATTTTGGCACTTTTTTCTTGTACTATCTTTTGTGCTTCTTCTTGACTCTTGCCTTCAGTTTCTTTCATCATTTCTTCTTGTAAAGCTTTTCCTTTAGTCATTACGTCTTCTTTAATAGTCTTGTAGGCAGAGCTTTCTGTTTCAATTTTCTGCATATCAACTACACCAAATTCTGCACTACGTCCACAACCAAAAGATACGGCCGCAAAAGTTGCCAACATTGCTATTACTAATAATTTTTTCATGTTTTATCCCTCTTTATTTTTAATTTGCTATATTTTTAATTTCAGTGCAAACATCATCAGTAACATCTACGCCCGAAATATTAGCCTTCACGTCTTTAAGTACTAAAACATATTTTTTATGCAAGGTAACCTTCTTAAGAGCACTTTCAATGTCACTGTTAATACTATCTAAAAGTTTGTCGTGTGACTGTTTTTTTAAATCAATTTGCTTATCCATAGAAGCAATAAGTTTTTCTAACTCTGCAGGTCCTTGTTTTAATTGTTCCGCAGTAGTCCCCTGAATACCCATAGATTTACCTAACAGTTCTGCTTGAAGTTCTTTGGCATAATCAGCCATGGATTTGTGAGCAGCAACCATCTCAGGAGTCATTTTTTTATCCACCAATTCATTGCGTTTTCGTGCTATTCCAGCCAAATCATTTTCTCTAGCTTGCAAAACATCATCTAGCTCTTTAACCACAGCTGCTCTGGCGCTTGTAGTCATTTTTACGCTTTCTAGCTTAATACGCAAATTAACAATGGGCAGCCTATATACTTCTTCTACTGCATCTTTATCTTTTGCTAATTGCGCGTCAGCTTCTCTGATTGCGGCTCTTTCCAATTTACGCAACCGAGCATTTTCTGCTGTTTCACGCTCTGCCATACGAGTGGCAAATTCTGCTTCTGCATAGTTTTGCTTGCCGGTGAGTTTCATCTTGGTAAGATTATCCAAAAGCTGAAGTTGTTTTCTCCCCAACGAAAGTTGCTCATCTCGCAGGCGTGTAGCTCTTTCTACAGCCTCTGTAGATTGAGTCAGCCTTTTATACTTAGGATGTGCCTTCATAGCTTTTTGCCAATCAATAACGGCAATAGACGGTGTATCTTTTTTCATGCCTAAATTACCGCAGGCGGAAACTAGCAAGGCGGTAGCTGTAAATATACATATAAGCCAGCGCAAGTTATCCCTCCTCAGTAAACAGTACAAAAGCCGAGCAAAAAGCTCGGTCTTAATTGTATTATTTTTTCAATTCAGCATTAACATCAGCAGTGACATCTAAACCACCGTAAACAACAGCGCCTTTATCAACTACAACAGCCAATCCTTTTTTCTTGCCTACAGCTACAATAGCTTCATCAACTTTTTTATTAATTGGAGCTAGAAGTTCTTTATCTTTGGCACTTAATTCCTCTTGATATTGCTTCATTAATTTTTGTTTGTCACTGTCATTCATGTCCTTACTTTTTTCGGCAAACTCTTTTTGTGCTGTTTCCACGGCACTATTCATAGAATTTTGCACTTCCATAGTTCCTGGTGCATTCTTTATCAAATCCTGATAGTCAACAGTCCCTATAGCTGATTCCATGATTAAATTGCCGGAAGAAGTCCCTCCAAGGCCGCTTTGTGTCAAACCTAAGGCAAAGAGCCCTAGAATAAAAATTGCAGCTATACTCAAAGAAATCACTTTGACATTTTTCTTGTTAGCTAATTCCATCATTTTCCTATCCCTACTCTCTCAAAATTACTAACCTATAATTTAACCTAATAATTATAGCAACAAAGGCCAAGGCTTTCAACCATTTTTACAAATTTCCTACTATGCGAAGGTAGGTCTTATCTTTAGAATAAACATATTCTGTACTTAAAAATTCATGAATTCGATAACGAATACCAAACTCATTACCGCCAGGGCCACTAAAATGTTCTATTCTTATTTTCCATTTCGGAGAAAATTTGTATTCAAATTTATAATTATTTTCCCCGGCTGAAATTCTTCTGGAATAACCTATAGAAATATTACCCAATTTACGCATATAGCCAGGGGAAAAATCCCACTCCGTGGGATTAACAATAACAGAAGCTTCCGCAAAAATTTCATCAGCCCCGGAAATATATTTACCAATATGAGCGACTCCCGAAATATTATGCCCATCTCTTCCAACATCGCCGTAACCTTCAAACCAAACTTTATAACGCGGTGAATTCAGTTGTGCCTCTACTATGGTGTCAGCTCCCGGAATAATGGTTAGCGTAGGTACAATACCGTAAAGTTTAACCGCCTTTTGCTGCCTTAAAACCTTCAAAAGCCTTTCTCGAACGCTTTCCAGATTATCATTAATATACTGTATTGGTAAACCCCTAAGATTATTCACTTCCCTGCCGAAAATATTTTTGGTCTCTAAAAAAAGGATATTAGGCATGTTATCTGACATTATTTCCAAATGCACATTTTGCACTAATTTTCCCACAGGGTAAATTACAACTTGTACAACAGCCCTATCTTCCTGCCTGCTTAAATCAATAGCTGCTCTAAAATTAGGCAACGCAACAGCCACATCTGCCCTAATCATCTGTCTTAAAACGCCGCCGGCCCAATCAGTTGCATCTACAGAAGCCCCAAGAACCGTGTTCCTTATTTGCGTTTGTAGCTGGGGCATTTTTTTCAAAAGTTCTCCAGCCATATTATCATCAACATCAGAAAAACGAATATCTACCTGAACGTCCCCAATAACTTTACCCCAAGGTGACAAAGCTATATTGACTTGCGTGGTCGTGCCTAAGACTAAACTTACTTTTTCCACTTGATAACCGGTTAACACCCTGTCGGTTACCTCTTGCAGCAAATTTGAATAATCTGATTTTGACTTTTCAATTTGCTCAATTTCCCTGTTCATTAATAACTGTTCTGCAACTACCTGTATACTAGCAGTCATTCTCGCCAGCAAAGTATCACCGGCGTGATGACCTGCATCTTGAATCTTTACTTGTACCTGCTCAATCGGAGCAGCAAATACTATTGTTGGTAAGAACATGAGAACAAAGAGAAGCCCGAAAAGGCTATAGCAACTTTTTATCCTCACTTAACTTCCCTCCCCCAATATTTACTTTAGAATTGTCCTCCAAAACTAAAGTGGAATCTTCCTCCATCGCCACCATTTAGCGGAATACCATAGTCTAAGCGCAATGGACCAAGCGGAGAATTAATACGTAAGCCAATACCGGCACTATACTTCATTAATCCCAATTCAAAATTATTTTCGCCATAATCTTTACTCCAAGCATAGCCCGCATCAGTAAATACCACTCCTTGTACTTTTTTAACTAAAGGAATTCTGTATTCTACACTGCCACGGAGCATGCTGTTACCCTTAAATATATCATCGCGGTACCCACGAAGAGTATCACTGCCACCTACAGAAAATCTTTGACTTAGAGGCATATCCCCATTGGCAAAACCAACGCCTAAGTTCACTGCAATAACATTATTTACACCTTGACGATAGTAGTAACGGTAATCAGCACTATATTTTTGAAAACTAAAATCACCTCCAAAAGAAGCTACTTCCACAGAATAGTTATTTCGTTTACCTTCGTGTGGATCATAGATATTATCTCTACTATCCAATGTACGAGCAAAAATCACGCTGCGGGTAAGGCCAAAATTCTGAGCCTGTCTTTCAGCAATAACGTCAGCACTTTGCTGTGTGCCATCAAGATCGTATCCTTCAAAATACTGGTACTTATAGCCGCTAACTGGTTTAACATAGCTATCATCCCTATTTTTTAGTGTTACAGAATTTGTAATGAACTCATTATCTGTTACACGGCTAAAGGATATTTCTTCACCGCGTCTTTTCTTATAATAACGAGCAATTTCGTCACTATCACGATTATAATCAACATATTCATTAGTCATATTGTAAATTGTAATACCCATGGTAGTTTGTTTGTTGTCTATCCAAGGACGCACATAGGATAACTCGTAGTTTTTGTTATAGACGTCATCGCCGCCAAACTCCCAGCGCAAATTAACCTTATCACCGGTGCCACGGAAATTCTTATCTCCAATAGAAATCATTCCCAAAATACCATCTGCATCACTGTAGCCGGCACCGATACCAAATGTTCCTGTACTCATTTCTGATACAGTAATTTCTACAACCACTGTATTTTGTTGCTGGCCTGGATTTAATTTTATGTTAACATCTTCAAAATAACCTAGATTATAAATGCGTTGCATACTGCGACGGGCTGCCTTCGCGTTAAAAGGCTGTCCCTTCTTTAGCTTCATTTCTCTGGTAATAACATAATCTTTAGTCTTCGTATTGCCTTTAATTTTGAAATCTTCAACAACGCCTTCATTAATAAGTATGGCTAAATGACCATCAGGTAATAAACGAATATCGTTGACGCGAGCTAAAATATAGCCCTGCTTACTATATTCGCTTTCAATTCTGCGTGCCCCTTCATTAACTTTTTTAGTATTAAGCACTTGACCTTTAGGAATATCCACCATTTTTCTTATTTCGGCAGTAGAAATTTTAGTATTACCTTCTACATCTAATTGTACAAAAGCTGGGTTTTCCATAATCGTGTAATCAATTTGGACACCTTCAGGTACCTCTCTGAAACTAGGCGTAATTTCATAAAATAATCCTGTTTCATATAGTGAGCGCATATCTGCCTCAAAGCCATCAGACGTAAATGTCGTCCCCGGCTTCATTTTAAGAACTTCTTTGATTTTCTCTTGATCCAAATTATCAATACCAATTAAACTTACTTTGGCAACTAGGCTGCCCACATAAGGTGCCGCTTTAGCTGCATTATCTGCAGCTTTACTTTGCTCCTTTTGTAAGTTGGCCTCAGGCATCACGGATTTAGAAAGAGGTTCCACTTTCAGCTTTCCTTCAGCAGCTTCAACTTTCGGTTTGTGTTCTAACGGTTGGCTAACGGATACCTCAGCGTACACAGGTGAGGTTAAAAGCAAGGATGTCAATATACCTGCGGCTAATGGCTGCCAAATTTTTCTTTTTTTCATGTTAAACCCCCTAATTTGATTCACTTAATCTCTTGCGTGCTACGCGCACTAAATTGCGCATTTCCTGCGTTTCTGCCAACGGCGTATTCTGCGTTACTTTTGTCTTTGAAACATTTTGCTCTTCTGATAAAGATTCAGGTTCTTTTATTTTGTATTCTGCACCGCTGCCATTTTTAGGCATAGCGTCAACATTTGTAGCTACAACTTCCGCACTTTTAGGTGATATCAGAGGTTGTGGTTGTGTGATTTGTACGACATTTATCACAGGCTTTACTTGTGTGGCAGCAAGCTCGCTTTGGTTCATTGTGCTTTTAGCCCAAAACCAACTGCCCACTCCTACCAAAACAAGAATGCCGGCAATACCTATGGCCAAGGTTTGTCTTGCCCAAAAACTTTTAGATCCACGTTTTTCCCGCAAAAACTGCATCTGAGCTTCTGCTAACATTAAATCCAATTCTCCCCGTGCACCATTGTGAGCCTTAAAGCTTTCCTCAGCATTTTTTAAATTACTTTGCAAAGTTTTTATCTGGTCACAAATACCTTTTCTTTGCCTTACCATTATACCGTCACCGCCTTAAAAACTATACCGATATATAGTCCTAATTAGCACTTATATCTCCGCCTGCCATTAATGGTGATTTTAAGCTTATTGCTAAACTTTACGTATTCTATCTTCATTTTTCAGACCTTTATCACTAACAGTTATATTTTCTTCAAATCTGCCATTAACCGTGACAACATACCTCGCACACGTCGCACACCTTTTTTTTGCAGCCGATAAACATGCCCGGTGGTCACATTAATTGCAGCTGCAATATCTATTGGTCGTTTATCTTCCAAATAAATGGCAGATAGTACTAGTTGTTCTTTATCAGGCAGCCTCTCAATAGCCGCTAAAACTCTTCCTGAAAGAAAATTTCGCTCCGCCTGCTCAGCAGGAGATGTCTCCTGTGAGATCAACATATCTGACCAAGAAATTCCACTGCCGGCAATGGCCTCACTATCTAAAGATAATGTGCCGCCACCATATTCTGAATTTAAATAATCTATCATCCTGCCCTTTATACGATGTAAAGCAAAAATACTGAAAGCAACTCCCTTGGTATAATCAAAGCGTTCCGCTGCTTCCAAAAGCCCAACAGTCCCTTCTTGAATTAGTTCCAATACCTGTTCTGAAGGAAGTTTAAATGATAAGGCCGTCTTAAAAACAAGGGGCTGGTAGGAACGTATAAGCAAATTATGTGCATCTGTATCTCCGTTTCCGCTCTTTTCCCAAAGAGAAATCTCTTCCTCGCGAGAGAGTAATTTTATTTTTCCCAATTCTTCTAAATATTTGCTAAGCATATCCTACCTCCTTTCTTTGCTTTAAAATGACATCTGATATTGAATTCCATACCATCTTCGATTTTTTTCATCTTTGGAAAAATTCAGATTGAGTTTATCCGTAATATTATACTCCGCGAACACACTGTGGTATTGTCTATCAAAACTAGTTGAATATCCTATCATGGCATTTTTCATAAAATGCTTGCTGACTAATACATTATACTGGTTTCTGTCCTCATTAGTAAAGTTTTCTGCTTTCAAGGCATCAATATCAAACCCAATACTTGACCGTACATTGCCATTATAAATTCTAAATTCGTCAAAAGCAAAGGTTTGTTTTACAAAATCTTCTATATCTCCCATAAATGTCATCTGCAACCCTGCGTCCAAAAGCCCTTGAACATTGGCATTGTTCACACTGCTGTTAACATTGTCATCCGTAGTTTTTAAGGTCAACATGCGTAACAATTCTGTCTGACTCTTTGCGGGATTAGAACTCAATGAAATATTCAAATCATCTACTGAGCCATCAGCTTTTGCGGTAATATTATAACGACTAAATCTACTGGTAGCCTCAAAGCTTACAGAAGGCATTACACTTCCAGGTATTGGCCACGCCACTGAAGCGCGTTTAATGTTAAAAGGTGTTCTAATATAACTTATAGTTCCTTTGGTAGCATCTATACTGCCATCCACGTTTGTGAATTTTGTGCTTCCTGTAATATGAAGTCCCCCTGCAATCCATAAGTCATACATGTATTTATTGCGCAAATGAATGCTAGGTCCCAGCTCTACCGTTACATCAAGACCTATATTAGAATCACTTTGTCCTATATCCGGAATTCCGGGAATATTCAGCAATACATCATCTAATCTTATTGTGGAAGTCAAGTGCGGCCTGTTACGTTTTTGTGTAACTTCTCCGTGGGCGTTAATTGTACCATTAAAATAAGTCGATACAACTTGAACCTTTTTAGCATCAAAATTTAATAAATATGGTGTATTGGAAGCATCATTAAAAGCAAAGTTACCATTGGCTACAAAAAGCCCCTCTTTACCAATATTACTGGATAATTCTTTTAATGTTACTTGCTTACCGTTAAAAGCAACTTCCATTTTAAAATTGTCCAGCAAAGTAGACATTTCCTTAATTTTAATTGTTCCTTTATCAACAAACACAGAACCATTAATCCTAGGATCTTCCAAAGTACCAGTAATATCTACATTTCCCTTAGTATCTCCCACCGCCCAATCAATCCATTTAGTAAGAGAAGGCAAAATAGCCAAGTTAGCATTATCCAATCTAACGCTTAAATCCATCTGGGCATCTGGGTTTCTACGATTATCTTTAGCTCTTAGCAAATCTTCTGGGAAAGTACCATAGGCACTGACTTTATAAACATCTTTTTCCAAAAGTAATTGTTCCAGCTTGAACATGTCATCCCGCAATGTCACCATACCATATAAATTATCAAAGGAAACGCCGGCTACCGTTCCCTGCGTTACCTGTAAAGAAACGTTGCCATTAGGATTATCCAGACTCCCGGTCAACTGTGCAGTAAAGTCCATTTGTCCGCCAAGCTCAACAGGTTTTGCCATAAAAGCCGTTAATATTGCGGCATTCACCTTATTGCAGCCAATTTCCAGATCAATTTTGCGCCCTTTAAAATCTACCTTACCTTGGGCAGCCATAAATCCCCCTGTTTCTTCTTCTGCTTTCATATTCATTATCTGCAAAAGTCCTCTTTTGTAGAATAAATCAAAAGCAATATCCTTAAAAGGAACACTGCGAATCTTACTTTTGTTAACTTTGCCTGTTATGCTGATCCCACTGCCTTTGCCATCTTTATTGATAACAATTTTACCATCTAATAATCCTTCCATAGCAAATTCTTCTTTGGCCATCTTAAGTAATGATTTTACATTACCACCTGTAACATTTAACGTCCCTTGAAGTAATCCTTCCCCTAAATCCAACAGCAAGGATGCTTCATAATCTCCACCGGCCTTTTGATGGAAGGTACCATTTAATTTATTTCGTGTTCCGCCGCTACTTTCCAAAAAGAAAGCAAGGCCTGTTAATTCTTCCCCATTTATTTTAACAGAGTTTGACGTTAGCGCACCGGCAAACATGGGTAAGGCCCTAGTTCCCTTTACCCTACCGCTAAAATCCACCATGCCCTCAACATCCGCATAGTTATTAATCTGCGGTATCCGTGCTAAATGTATTTGCCTTGCATCCATTACAAAATCCAAGTTGCCTGCAGCGTCCATGTTGCCATCCAAATCAATGTTGGTAGTCAAGGTTTTGATTTTGAACCCTTTAAGAGTCAAAACACCAGCATTGTAACTGTATTCACCGGCAACATCATCTACCAAAAATTTCTTACAGCTGCCATCCCAAGCGTGCATTTTTCCAACAATATTTAAATTATTAATCGCTCCGTAAACGTGGGCTTCATTGGTAAAATTACCTGTTATTTTTGCCGTAGGTGCAAAATAGTCGGAAATAGGATCTATGCGCACATGCTTTGTCGTAAGGTTAATATCTACTACTGTCTGATCTCCGCTAAAATCAATAAAACCATCAACCAAGTGCCTACCCTGCTCCATATTCAATTGCAATTGCTTTATCGTCAGCACATTGTCTTTAAAAGATAGAAAACCATTAGCTTCTTTAAATTTTTGTCCGAAAATTTCCCCTGCGCCTAAAGCTGCCATACCTTCAATATTAAATGAATGTACCGGACCATAGACAGTGAACTCCCCTGATAAAGTACCATAACCATCTTTATTTGCTAGTTGCAAGAACGGACTAATAGGGAATTTTGAAATTCTTGCCTTAGCATCAATAATGCCATTTTTCACCGAACCTTTAGCCACCATAGCCCCACCATCATCACTAAAGCCGCTAAAATTATTGATAATAACTGATTCTTTATTTATGTCTACATCTACATCTAACTTTTTAAATACGGTTCCACGCCATGTTAAGGTCAGCAAGTTGGCAAAAGTACTTAACTTTATGCTTTCGTTAGCCAAAGACCCCTCTAGAGCAATATTACCATCAGCAACAATACTCTCATTAGGTAATTGTGCCAAAGGCGCTAAATCAACCTGTTTCATGTCTACATTAGCTAAAATTCTGCTTTTCTTTTGATCATATGTTGCGGCAATAGAAAGCTTGCCTCCTGAATACTGGGCAGTAGCATCGGAAATTATTATTTTATCATCTTGCATAGACAAGGGAACACTAACATTAGTCAAATTTTCTCCGGCTATTACCAAATCAGGAGCAAATATATTGCCTTTTACTAAAATTTTATCTTTCGTACCATTTAAAACCAAATTACCGCTAACAGCTCCTGCTACCGGAGAAGCAGGAATAATCTTAGATACATCAAATTTTTCCAGCTGAATTGCTAAATCCTCAGCAGCAGGATTTTCTCTATTGGTAAAATCTATATTACCATTTATCTCAGCTTTTTCACCTTTTACTGTAACAGAAAGTTTTTCAGCCGTAATAGCCATTTCATGGAAATTAATCTTGCCATCTAAGGTTACAGGAATCCTGTCATTACCATTAATAATTGTTCCTGAGGCTTGGGAAAATTTACCGCTGCCGGACATACCCACAGCACGACCATCGTTATGCCACAAAAGATTCATGTCTTTAATATCTCCTGACATATTGCTTACGGGAATGTAATGTTCAATAAAAGCAGTAAATTGGTCCAATCCAAAGGACTCGGTTTTAATCGCTAATGTTCCGGCTCTGTCTTTATTTATTTTACCTA
>JAAYAE010000091.1 GCA_012719555.1 Acholeplasmataceae bacterium
GTCTTTTTTTATGTTAAAAGTTACAATATACCCAATAGCACACTATTTGGCTGTATGGCAAAAGAAATATTTCAAGGGAGATGGTCAAAATTCCTAAAATTCTTGTAGTAGATGACGAAGAAAATATTCGTGCCTTGGTGCGCTTTAATTTAGAAAAAACCGGTTATCAGGTAATAGAAGCCAGTAACGGGAAAAATGCTCTGGAAATAATTGCTGAAGATAGGCCTGATTTGATAATTTTGGATCTTATGTTACCAGTCATAGATGGGTTAGATGTTTGTCGAAAATTAAAAGGAAGCCTTATCACTTCCGCAATCCCTATTATTATGTTAACGGCCAAAAGCGATGAAGTTGATCGTGTTATTGGTCTAGAGTTAGGTGCTGATGACTACTTAACAAAACCTTTTGGACCTCGTGAACTTATCGCTCGGATTAAAGCAGTCTTACGGCGCAGCATTCTGCCGGCCGCCACAGCTAACGTTGCTAAAGAACTTCATTTTGGTTCTTTGTTGATTAATCTTACTAACTACGCCGCATATCTATCAGGTGATAAATTAGAATTAACTCTCAAAGAATTTGAAGTACTATGTTTATTGGTACAGAATCCAAATCAAGCATTCAGCCGAGAAAAATTGTTGGAAAGCATCTGGGGATATGAGTATTACGGGGACACCAGAACCGTTGATGTACATATAAGGCATCTAAGGGCAAAACTAGAAAAAGCGCCGGAAATAGCAAATGCTATCGAAACTGTTCGAGGTATAGGCTATCGTTTACACGCAAAAATATAAGGTATTAGCTCAAACGCTAATACCTTATATTTTTAATTTTAAAAATGTCCTTAGTTTAGTATTGATATGATATAATTATTCAATATTTATACCTTAATTAGTAATTATGAAGACAAAACAACTCAGAAGTGATGATAAGAATGTATTATTTTACCAATGATTATAGCGAGGGCGCACACCCCAAAATCATGGAAAAACTTTGTGCCACTAATATGGAGCAAACTAATACTTATGGTTTTGATTATCACAGCGATAATGCCAAAGAACTTATAAAAAAGGCTTGCGGCCGTAACGATGCTGATGTGCATCTTCTTGTGGGCGGCACTCAAACTAATTTAACCATTATTTGTGCCGCCTTGCGTCCACATCAAGGAATCTTTAGTACTGTTCTAAGTCATATTAATACACATGAAGCCGGTGCAATAGAACGCACAGGTCACAAAGTTTTATCTTTACCAACTCAAGACGGAAAACTCAAAGCCACGCAAATTGAAGAAAATTATTTGCAATATAAAAATGACCCTAATTGTGCCCACTGGGTACAACCAAAAATGGTTTATATCTCGCAACCTACAGAAATTGGCTCCTTATATCACAAGCAAGAATTGGAAGCTTTATATGCCGTCTGCCAAAAATATGGCTTGTATCTTTTTATTGATGGTGCTCGTATGGGTTATGGGCTTGCCGCCCCTGACAATGATCTTAGCCTGGCCGATATTGCACAGCTTTGTGATGTGTTCTATATCGGCGGTACTAAATGCGGTGCCTTATTTGGTGAAGCAGTCGTTATTATAAACCCATTGTTAAAAGAAGACTTCTTTTCCATATGCAAACAGGGCGGAGCTATCTTGGCCAAAGGCCGCATCTTAGGAATTCAGTTTGAAACACTCTTTACTGACAACCTCTATGAAAATATTTGCCAACACGGAATTAATATGGCCATGAAAATAAAAACAGCTATTGATAACAAAGGCCTGCCTGTTGTCACTGAATCAACTACCAATCAGCAATTTCCTATACTACCCAATGCTATGCTGAAAAAACTTAGTGAAAAATATTTATTTGCTCCGTGGGAACTAATTGATGAAAATAATACAGCCATTAGAATATGTACCGGTTGGGCTACTGTTGAAGAGCAGGTAAGTGCCTTAATAAAAGATATAGAAGCCTTATAAAAAAAAGCGGCCTTAGTGCCGCTTTTTTTATTGACAAGAATGTTGCCTTATGTTAATATTGTCTCGTGGTTAGCTTAGGCTAACTTTATTTTTAAGGTTTAAGTTAGCTTTTGCTAACCGTGTTATTAAACAAAGAATTGAGGTGCAAATATGCCATTAACTCTAGCCGCTATAGGTATTTCACATATTGTCAAAAGAATTGGCGGTAACGCTTATACCCGTCAATTTTTAGAAACACTTGGTTTTATAGTGGGCAGCACGGTAACTATAATCTCCGAAAACCATGGCAATATTATTGTTGGTGTAAAGGATTCGCGTATAGCAATAAGCAAAGAAATTGCCCAAAAAATAATTATTTAGCATTTAACAAAAAGGAGGAACTGGTATGATTACGTTAAAAACCGCTAAATGTGGTGATTCATGTACAGTAGTTAAGCTTCACGGAACCGGGGTTACAAAACGCCGCATAATGGACATGGGAATTACTAAAGGAACGCCAATTTTTATACGTAAAGTTGCACCCTTAGGTGATCCCATTGAAATTAAAATTCGTGGGTATGAGTTGTCAATTCGTAAAGAAGACGCCGAGATAATCGAAATACAATAATTTGCAGAACCGTTAAACGCCCTGCAAAAAAAGCTAACGTTAACCGCAGCTAACCAAATGTGAAAGAAGGATTGAATTTATGGAACTTAAAATTGCTCTTGCCGGTAACCCCAATGTTGGAAAAACAACTCTTTTTAATGCCCTTACAGGTTCTAACCAATTTGTTGGCAACTGGCCCGGTGTTACCGTAGAAAAAAAAGCCGGCAAATTAAAACATCACAAAGATATTGTCATTATGGATCTACCCGGTATCTACTCTCTTTCTCCCTACACATTAGAAGAAGTAGTTGCTAGAAATTATTTGATTAATGATCGCCCTGATGCCATCTTGAACATTGTAGATGGCACTAATTTAGAACGCAATCTCTATTTAACTACTCAATTGACCGAGTTGGGAATACCCGTAGTAGTTGCCATAAATATGATAGATGTTGTACATGATAACAAAGATATTATTCATACAAAAAAATTGGCACAGGAACTTGGCTGCCCTGTACTAGAGATATCTGCAAAAACAGGTTTGGGAATCACTGAAGCTGCCGAAGAAGCTGCACGCATAGCCGGGCAGCATATTATAACCAAACCACAACATAGGTTTTCCGGCTGTGTAGAACACGCTATCGCCCATATTGAAGAGGCAACTCAGCTTAATGTAGCCGACGCTGAACAACGCTGGTACGCCATAAAATTATTTGAACGTGACCTCAAAATCAGAGAAAAGTTACAGCTTGCCGACAATATTCTCGAACACATAGAACACGATATTGTGCGTTGTGAAGAAGAAATGGATGATGATGCGGAGAGCATTATAACTAATGAGCGTTATAATTATATTTCCTCTATTATAGCTAAATGTAATGTGAAAAATACATTTTCAACTCATACCCTTTCAGATAAAATAGACCGAATTGTCACAAATCGCGTACTAGCTCTTCCCATCTTTGCTCTAATAATGTTTTTGGTTTATTACATATCGGTAACAACTGTAGGTGCCGAGCTTACCGATTGGACTAATGAGGTGCTTTTCGGTGATATTATACCACCTGTGGTAAGCGGGTTTCTCACTAGTGTCGGTTGTGCCCCTTGGCTGCAAAGTTTAATCCTTGATGGAATCATCGCCGGTGTTGGCTCAGTACTTGGTTTTGTTCCTCAAATGTTTGTGCTTTTCACTTTTTTGGCATTTTTAGAAGCCTGTGGTTATATGGCTCGTATTGCTTTTATTATGGATCGTATTTTTCGCAAGTTTGGTCTTTCCGGTAAATCTTTTATTCCTATGCTCATTGGTACAGGCTGCGGCGTTCCCGGCATTATGGCCTCTCGTACCATTGAAAATGATCATGATCGTAAAATGACTATTATGACAACAACATTTATTCCCTGCAGCGCAAAACTGCCAATTATAGCTCTTATTGCCGGCGCCTTATTTAATGGTGAATGGTGGGTTGCTCCTAGCGCTTATTTTGTAGGCATTACGGCCATAGTAGCTTCCGGAATAATTTTAAAGAAAACTACTATGTTTGCCAGTGATCCGGCCCCTTTTGTTATGGAACTTCCTCCTTATCACTTGCCAACCTTTACTAATATTTGGCGTAGTGTTTGGGAACGTGGCTCAAGTTTTGTACAAAAAGCTGGAACTGTTATTTTACTTTCTACTATTTTCGTTTGGTTCACTTCCAATTTTGGTATTGTTGATGGACATGTTAGTATGGTAGAAAACCTAAGTGATGGTTTTCTAGCCTCCATAGGTAATACAATATCATGGATATTCACACCACTTGGCTGGGGCAATTGGCAAGCAACCGTTGCCGCTGTTACAGGCCTAGTTGCTAAAGAAAATGTTGTGGGTACTTTGGGTGTGCTTTATGGGTTTGCTGACGTTTCTGAAGATGGTACAGAAATTTGGGGAGCAATGGCCAATAGTTTTACAATTATTTCTGCTTATTCCTTTTTAGTTTTTAATTTACTGTGTGCACCCTGCTTTGCTGCTATGGGAGCTATCAGACGTGAAATGAACAATACCAAATGGACTCTATTCGCCATTGGCTACCAAACTTGTTTTGCCTATGCTGTATCCCTTTGTATTTACCAGTTTGGCACTTTTATTACCACAGGTATTTTTAGTGTAGGTACAGCCGCCGCCTTTATTATACTTACCGGTTTTATCTATCTGTTATTTAGACCAGCAAAAAAAGCTATTGCTCTCAAAAACACACGCAGCGTGGCTTGTTAAAGGAGATAAAAATATTATGTCAACCTTCATTATTGCAACACTATTGGCAGTCATAGTTATTGCCATTATATTGAAATTAGTTAGAGACAAAAAAAATGGTAAAACAAGTTGCGGTTCTAGCTGTAAATCCTGTCCAAATTCCTGTCTTTGTCACAAAACCCACAATTAGGAGGATTATAATGAAAAAAGCCTTAATATTAACAATATTACTATCTCTTGGCGTTAATGCTACAACTATGGCAGCAAACCCTTTTTCTGATGTTCCTGCAGGTCACTGGTCCTATGCAGCCGTAGCTAAACTATCTGCCGCAGGAGTCGTAGATGGATATCCTGATGGCAGCTTTAAAGGCAATGAACCTATGACCCGCTATGAAATGGCTCAAATTGTAGCCAGAGCATTAGCAAAAGGCGCTATTAGTTCCAATGACAAATTGGTTGCAGAATTTGCTGATGAATTAAATCAGCTAGGTGTTCGGGTTGCTAAATTGGAAAAGAAGGCTGATAATGTCAAAATTACCGGCGAAGCTCGTTATAGGTACTTTCATTCCAACAAAAAGACTTTAGGCGATGATGGTGACCGCAGCTTTGAAACTGATTTACGTACCCGTTTGGCTTTTACAGGGGAAATCAACGACAATTGGACCTATACAGCTATGCTTGAAAACACTCAGGACTTCGGCAATAATAGTGGTGATGAGACCACCCTATTT
Organism: Acholeplasmataceae bacterium; assembly: GCA_012719555.1. GTDB lineage: Bacteria > Bacillota > Negativicutes > Acidaminococcales > Acidaminococcaceae > JAAYAE01. Next base: position 5,514 of record JAAYAE010000091.1, read on the forward strand.
AAACGCGGATATCTCGATGGTAATATTGGCTCTGTAAAAGTCAAAGCCGGGCACTACGATGCCTATATGGCAGAGGGGTTAGTATTAGACACTGACGGTGGCAGCGTAAATGGCTTGCAATTGGATTTAGGTAATGATAAACTGAGCGGTACGGCTATGTACGGCAGCCTCAACGATGACACAGATGCCAAATATTATGGCCTAAGCTTTAAATATGATGCCGCTCCTATAGGTATTCACGGTGGTTATTACGGATTGAAAAGTGATGACCTTGAGGCAGTCTGGGATACCAAAAAGCCAAGTATTTGGAATGCCGGCCTAGACGGCAAAATCGGTACCCTAGGATTCACTGCCGACTATTTAAAAGGTAATACTGATAACCTAGATGGTGACAGCACCGGTTACGCCTTAGGCCTATCTTGGGGTGAAGCCGATCCTGAAAAGCCCGGCTCTATAACCGTGTTTGCTAATTACTACAATCAACCACGCACAACCTTCTTTGTGCATACCACTGATGCCGCTGTCTTTGATGATGCCTTAAC
>JAAYAE010000092.1 GCA_012719555.1 Acholeplasmataceae bacterium
CATCCTCGCTTGACGTCTTTACCATATACTTGTTCTGATCAATTGTTACTTTCCCTATTTCAACACTCTTTGAAATAGATATGTTGCAGCGTTTCAACAGAGCTTTCACGCGAGCGACCAATTCCTCAGGCTCAAAAGGTTTCGTAAGATAGTCATCTGCCCCAATATCAAACCCCTTAACTTTTTGGTTTATCTCACTTTTTGCCGTCAGCATTATTATTGGAATATTGCTAAACTTCCTAACTTCCCTGCAAAATTCCCAGCCATCCATGTTGTGCATCATGATATCCAATATAATCAAATTTATTTTATCTATTTCTAGTTTTTCAAGTGCACTAATGCCATCATTTGCTACTATTACCTTAAAATCTTCTTTTTTCAGAATCAGCCTAATTAGTTAGCAGATATTAAAATCATCGTCAACGACCATTATACTGTTCACAAAACCTCACCTCTTTATGCTCATTTCTTTCCCTACTTAAAAAGTATAGCATAAAAATTTAAACATAATTTAAACTTTAGAATTTAGTGATACATGAAGGACACATTTGAAAGGATTAAACTCAGACATGGTCAAAACATCCTAAGCGACATTGTATATGACATAGAAAGTGAGGATTGTCTGTAAAGACAATCCTCACGAAATGAACATTTTAGTTAGTCACCCAAACATTTGACAGAGCACCAATAAAATATGCGTACTCCAAACAAAACCCTAGTATATATGGAAGCTAAGATTACTTCGCGGTTATTTACTAAAATTTAACGGCTCTTAACTTCACTATTTTTCCCTGCCTTTAACTTGCCACCGCTACACCACGCCACGTAGACCGGCATTGATGAACCTTTGCCAATTATTGGCCCGATTATTTTATCCGGTACAGCCTTAACGCCGTACAATGAAACAAACTGCGCAAAATCATCAAAATGGGTTCTGTTGAAATCAAATGAATGGACCAACATTAGGGCTGCTTTTGCACCTACTCTCTCAGCTTCTAGAATCGCAGAAGCTGTACGATGCAACAGCTGATAGTGTATATTGTCGATATTTTTCTTATCACTAATTGCTAATTTTTTTCGAAGAAATTCCAAACGCTTGGTTGCTTGGCCTTTATCAACCTTTTCCTTTACCAAAGGTCCAAAATCTTCACGCACTTTTCCCTCAACCATTATAACAACTGTTCCTTTGGCACCTTTTGCTAAAACATACAAATCATTTTGTGATGCTTTACTGCCGCCTAGTATAGAAACTTTAAACTCTGGAAACGCATATAGAATCTCTATGTCCTGGAATAAATCATTTCCTGATTTAGCGAAAATTTGCTCAACTTCATGTGGAAAACCACTGGCCTCCTCCCAAGCCTTAGCAAGCTCAATGGCAGAATACCCCTCTTTCCAATGCTTAGTCGGATCAGCCAATAACTCTTTCCAACTAGAAACTCCCTTACTGGGTACATAAATAACACCCATATCAAACAACACCCTTCTTTATTTATCAAGTAGACAGATTTGTAACAGCCTAAGCTTACACTTTTTTACAACAAAGTGCACTCTTTTCGCTAAAACTAGTGAAAAGAGTCAATCTGATGGAACCATTTAAAAACTAAAAAACATCTAATAATATCAAGCGCAGTCTTAAATATTTGTGCAAAGTTTCTTTGGCATTTATTGACGAAGTTGGCTTTGTTTCTAGCAGTGCAGAACAAAATTCATTCTTATTACTTCAAACAAGTTATTTGATGAATGGAGCGATTTCTTAGGAAATGGCAATATAAATATTGTTGACAAAAAAGTTCGCAGTTTGTGGCGAAAAAGTAGGCACTATAATTAACTGCTTATAGGGTGTCACTTAAATATATGAATTATATGTAGCTAAAAAAATAGCGGCCGCCGAAAATTCGACAACCGCAATATTTATTGGTGTTGAAAGTTATATTGAACAGGAACTTTCTTGCATGCCATTCTAATTTAGCCGCTTTTGCATAATTGGCTATTCCTACACTTGACACCATATTTTAAATTTTCTATCAGTAATTTTGAATTGAAACACGAAATAGACTATAATAAATTACTGCTC
>JAAYAE010000008.1 GCA_012719555.1 Acholeplasmataceae bacterium
ACATTATATATAGTAATGCAATAATATATTTTATTAAGGAGGAGATTTAAAATGTTTAAAGTAATTTGTGTTGATCATGTGGGCATTGCCTGCAAAGACTTGGACAAATCCAAGCAGTTCTATACTGAAGTTCTAGGGCTTTCTTGCACTGGGGAAGAAACAGTAGAAGAACAACATGTTAAAACAGTTTTTATTCCTTGTGGTGAGACTTTATTGGAGTTATTGGTTGCGACCTCTCCTGAAAGTGCTATTGCCAAGTATATTGAAAAGAACGGCCAAGGTATCCAACATATGGCAGTTCGCGTTGACGACATTACTGCAGCTATTGCTGACGTACAAGCTCGTGGCGGCATTATGATTGACAAAGTTCCTCGCGGTGGTGCTGGTGGAATGGACATTGCTTTCGTTCATCCTAAATCTGTTGGTATCTTGCTAGAACTCTGCGCACCAGCTAAGAAATAATTAATTGGTAAGCGTGGAAAAGGTCTCAGTCGAGATTTAACTTATGTCTACACCCATTCGTGGTGTAAATAAATTAGTTCTCCCCAATAATGATGGAGGTGTAAGAATTTGTCTACTCAAGAAAAAATTGAGAAAATGCTCAAAAAATCAGAAGTAATCATTGCTGCAGGCGGCGAGGCTCGTGTAAAAAAACAACACGAATCCGGAAAAATGACTGCTCGCGAAAGGATTGCTTGCCTTCTTGATGAAGGTAGCTTTGTGGAATTGGATCGCTTCGTGCAACATCGTTGCACAAACTTTGGCCAAGAAAAGAAACAACTTCCTGGCGAAGGTGTAACAACCGGTTATGGTACTATTGATGGTCGTTTAGTTTATGTTTTCGCGCAAGATTTCACTGTTGAAGGTGGTTCTCTTGGCGAAATGCATGCTGGCAAAATTGTTAAAGTTCAACGCTTGGCCTTGAAAATGGGTGCTCCATGCATTGGCTTGAATGATTCCGGCGGTGCTCGTATTCAAGAAGCTATTGATGCTCTTGCTGGATACGGTAAAATTTTCTTCGAAAACACTATTGCTTCTGGTGTTGTTCCTCAAATCTCCGCAATCATGGGACCTTCCGCTGGCGGAGCGGTTTATTCTCCAGCTATAACTGACTTCATCTACATGGTAAAGAATACTGCTAAAATGTTCATTACCGGACCAGCTGTTGTTAAATCTGTAACTGGTGAAGAAGTTACGCAAGAAGCATTGGGTGGTGCTATGACTCATAATGCTAAATCCGGTGTTGCTCACTTTGCTGCTGAAAACGACGAAGATTGCTTAACTCAAATCCGTTATCTATTGAGCTTCTTACCTTCCAATAATATGGAGTCTGCTCCTGTTGTTGAAACTGGTGACGATCCGATGAGAACTGATGATGCCTTAAATACTTTACTTCCTGATAATGCTAACCAAGCATACGATATGTATGATGTTATCAAGAGCATTGTAGATAATGGTGAATATTATGAGTCTCAAAAATATTTTGCTACCAATATCATCACTTGCTTCGCACGTATGGATGGTGCTACTGTTGGTATCATTGCTAACCAACCTAAAGTAATGGCTGGTTGCTTGGATATCAATGCTTCCGATAAGTCTGCTCGTTTTATACGTTTCTGTGATGCGTTCAATATCCCTCTATTAAATCTTGTTGACGTACCTGGTTTCTTGCCTGGCACTAACCAAGAATATGGTGGTATCATTCGTCACGGCGCAAAAATGCTTTATGCTTACTCCGAAGCTACGGTTCCTAAGATTACCTTGGTTACTCGTAAAGCTTACGGTGGTTCTTATTTGGCAATGTGTTCCCAAGATTTGGGCGCTGACCAAGTTATTGCTTGGCCGACTGCTGAAATCGCTGTTATGGGACCTGCTGGCGCTGCTAACGTTATATTCCGTAAAGATCCTAATGTTGCCGAAAAGACTGCTGAGTACATTGAAAACTTTGCAACTCCTTACCAAGCAGCAATTCGTGGTATGGTTGACATCGTTATCGAACCTAAAAACTCTCGTCCTACCATCATCAATGCTTTGCAAATGTTAGAATCCAAACGCGAAAGTCGCCCAGCTAAACGCCATGGCAATATTCCGCTATAATTCAAGCATTATGTCAAAGTTTTAAAATTTAGAACAAGAGGTGAATTAAATGACCACTAACCCTTGGTTGATTGCCATAATTAATATGACGATTGTTTTCGGCGTATTGATTATATTGGGCGTAATTATGTCAGTTATTAAAGTGTGTGACCCAACGGCTAAAAAAAAACCTGCAGCTAAAGTAGCGGCTCCTGCAGCAGCACCAGCTGTTGTTGCAAAGAAAGATAACGCGGAAGTAATTGCAGTTATTGCTGCTGCAGTTGCAGCTTGCGGTTGTTCTGCAGATCAAATAGCTTGCATCCGTCGTATTCCTTCTAATGGCTGGACAGTTAATGCTCGTGAAGAAGTTATGAACGTACGTAAGGAATGTTTCTAAAAAAAAACAAGAATTAAGGGGGATTTTTATCCATGAAAAAGTTTAACATTACTGTTAATGGTTCTGCTTATGAAGTAGAAGTTGAAGAAGTTGGTGGCGCTGTAAGTGCTGCTCCTAAGGCTGCTCCTAAAGCTGCTCCTGTTGCTGCTGCTCCTAAAGCCGCTGCTCCTGCTGCTGCTCCTGTTGCTGCTGCTCCTGTTGCTGCTGGTGCAAAAACAATATCCGCTCCAATGCCAGGTAAAGTTATGTCCGTTAATTGCAAAGCTGGAGATGCTGTTAAATCCGGCGATGTACTAATGATTTTGGAAGCTATGAAAATGCAAAATGAAATTATGGCTCCTGAAGATGGTACTGTTTCTGAAGTTCGTATAACTGCTGGTCAAAATGTTGCTACCGGCGACGTAATGATCATAATGTAATCTTTTACACATAGCGTTACTACCGGTGGCGCCATGCTTGTAATTTATTACATGTAATAAATATTATGAGAGCTTTGCTTGCGAAGCTCTCTCCATATTGAAAATTTAGGAGGCTATTAAATGGATGCATTTGTCGTTGCTTTAATGTCCGTTTGGAACGATAGTGGCTTTGCTGCTTTTAGTATGGGTAATGGTATTATGATGCTCGTTGGTATCATTTTGCTTTATCTTGCTATTGGTAAAGGTTTCGAACCTTTGCTATTGGCTCCGATCGCTTTCGGCTGTATTTTGGCCAACGTCCCCAAAACTGGGTTTGACACTGACCCTGGGATTATGCAAGTAATTCTTTACGGTATCAATAATGAAGTTTTCCCTCCATTGATTTTCATGGGTGTTGGTGCCATGACTGACTTTGGACCTCTAATTGCTAACCCTAAGACATTGCTTTTAGGTGCGGCAGCACAGGCAGGCGTATTCGTTTCTTTAATTGGAGCGTTATTCTTAGGTTTCACTGTGCAAGAAGCAGCTGCTATTGGTATCATCGGTGGTGCTGATGGCCCTACTGCTATTTATTTAGCTGCAAAGATGGCTCCTCAATTATTGGGGGCAATTGCCGTTGCGGCTTATTCCTATATGTCTTTAGTACCATTGATTCAACCTCCTATCATGAAATTATTCACAACAGAAGAAGATCGCAAGATAGTTATGGAACAGTTGCGTACTGTTTCTCATTTTGAAAAAATGGTATTTCCAGTTGTAACTACTATCTTCATTTCATTATTATTACCTCCGGTTTGTTCTCTAATTGGTATGTTAATGCTAGGTAACTTGTTTACAGAAGCTGGTTGTTTAGGTCGTTTGTCTGATACAGCACAGAATGCTCTGATGAACATTGTTACTATAATGTTGGCAACTGGTACAGGGCTAACTATGAAAGCTGAAAGCTTCTTAACTTATCAAACGATTTTAATTATCTGCCTAGGCTTAGTTGCGTTTGCGGCTGGTACGGCAGCGGGTGTTATATTTGGTAAATTAATGTGTTGGGCAGATGGTGGCAAAACTAATCCTTTGATCGGCTCTGCTGGCGTATCCGCAGTTCCTATGGCGGCTCGCGTATCTCAGATTGTTGGTCAAAAGGCTAACCCTGGTAACTTCTTGTTGATGCATGCCATGGGACCAAATGTTGCTGGTGTAATTGGAACGGCGGTTGCCGCTGGTACAATGCTAGCTATGATTGGACCTGCAGCTAAATAATGCATCTGAAATGATTTGTGCTTGAACGACTTTTTGGTGGTGTGTTCCACCAAAAAGTCTCACAAATTATGGGGTTTTCTTAATTGGAGTGGTTTTGTACCTACAAGAAGAATATGTTCTCTATCCGCACTATACCGTTGCTGCAAGATCCTCTGGTTAATATAACCTTATATTTTTGTAAGTGGTTTACAAAAAAAGGAGGAGAATTATATGTCACAAGCAGTTAGATGTTTAATCTTATTAGTTGTAGTTGCCTTATTATTTGTTACAGAACTTATTCCTTTAGCTATTACTGCCATGGGTGGAGCAATTGCCTGCGGTATTCTTGGATTTATTCCAGCGAAAGCTGTTTTTGCAGGGTTATCTAATTCTACAGTAGTTTTATTTGCAGGTATGTTTGTTGTTGGTGCTGCTATGTTCTATACCGGTCTTGCTCAAAAAGTTGGTAATACCGTTGTTAAACTTTCCGGTACCGGTGAAAATAGTTTAATGTTTGGCATTATGCTTGTTGGTGCGGCGCTATCTTCAGTATTATCTAATACCGGTACTGCTGCTTGTTTGCTTCCGGTTGTATTAGGTATCTGTGCTGCTGCTAAAATACCTGCTTCCCGTCAGTTGATGCCTTTGGCTTTTGCTTGCGGACTTGGTGGTGTTATTACCATGGTTGGTACACCTCCAAATATTATTGCTAACGGTGCTTTACAAGCCGCTGGTATCAAAGATACTTTTGGTTTCTTTGAATATGCTTGGATTGGTATTCCTTTGACAATTGCTGGTATTTTTTACATGATGTTTGTTGGTAAACATTTGTTGCCAAAAGTTGCACTTGATGCTGATCAAGAGATTGAGCAAGAAGTTGAAGCTAATGAAGCTAGCGTTGCAAAACAATGGATTTCAGGTATTATTCTATTGGCCGTTGTAATTGTTATGGCTGTCGGCGATAGTATAGGGTTAAAAGGAATTGTAACTTTAGAAATGTCAGCTATTGTAGGTGCCATGGGTTGTGTACTTTCCGGTTGCTTAACAGAAAAACAAGCTTATGCTTCAATCGATTGGGTTACGATTTTCTTGTTTGCAGGTATGATGCCTGTATCCACTGCTATGGATAAAACCGGTGCAGGCAAGTTGATTGCAGGCTGGACTGTAGGCCTAATGGGTGGTTCACCTTCTCCAATGATCGTGACTGCAATTTTATTTATTCTTTCTTGCGGTTTAACTCAATTTATGTCTAACACTGCATCTGCCGCACTATTGTGTCCTATTGGCGTTGCAATTGCTAAACAACTTGGCGCTTCTCCAAAAGCAGTTTTGATGGCTATTGCTGTTGCAGCATCCTGCGCATTCGCATCTCCCGTAGGTACGCCTCCTAATACTTTGGTACTTGGGCCTGGTGGATATAAATTTATGGATTATGTAAAGGCTGGAACAGGCTTATGCGTAGTATCATTTATCGTATCTTTAATTATTATTCCTATTGTTTGGCCGTTCTTCCCTGGTAAATAATTTTTTACCTAGAAAAACAAATTTTTATGACGACAGAGCGTCGACATAAGTTGTCGACGCTCTATTATTTTTTTTGCCTATTTTTTTATTAACGGCTGAGCCCGTAATCAAGAGGAGGATTTATATTCATGACACAAGCAGTTAAATGTCTAATTTTACTTGTAGTAGTCGCTCTATTATTCGTTACAGAACTTATTCCATTGGCCATCACTGCAATGTCTGGTGCAGTAGCCTGCGGTATTTTGGGCTTTATTCCTGCAAAAGCCGTTTTTTCAGGATTGTCTAATTCTACAGTTGTATTATTTGCTGGTATGTTTGTTGTTGGTGCAGCCATGTTTTATACTGGTCTTGCCCAAAAAATTGGTGCTGGTGTTGTTAAACTTTCCGGTACCGGTGAAAATAGTTTAATGTTTGGAATTATGCTTGTTGGTGCAGCTCTTTCTGCCGTATTGTCTAATACTGGCACCGCTGCTTGCTTACTTCCTGTTGTTTTGGGTATATGTGCGGCTGCTAAGATTCCAGCATCTCGCCAGTTAATGCCATTGGCGTTCGCTTGCGGGCTTGGTGGTATTATTACCATGGTTGGTACTCCACCAAATATTATTGCCAATGGTGCTTTACAAGCAGCTGGTATCAAAGATACTTTTGGTTTCTTTGAATATGCCTGGGTTGGTATTCCGGTAACTTTGGCAGGTATGCTTTACATGATGTTTATCGGTAAACATTTATTGCCAACTACTGAACTTGATGCTAATCAAGAAATTGAACAAGAAGTTGAAGCAGGGGACACAAGTGCTGCTAAACAAATGATTTCTGCTGCTATCTTGATCTGTGTTGTGCTAGTTATGGCCGTTGGTGATAGTATCGGTCTTAAGGGAATTGTAACATTAGAAATGGCTGCTATTGTAGGCGCCATGGTTTCTGTATTGTCAGGCTGCTTAACAGAAAAACAAGCTTATGCTTCAATTGATTGGGTTACAATTTTCTTGTTTGCAGGTATGATGCCTGTTTCGTCTGCCATGGATAAAACCGGAGCCGGAAAATTAATTGCTGAATGGACTGTTGGCATTATGGGAGGATCACCTTCCCCGATGGTTGTGACTGCAATTTTATTTATACTTTCATGTACCTTGACTCAATTTATGTCAAATACTGCTTCTGCGGCATTGCTATGTCCTATTGGCGTTGCAATTTCCAAACAATTAGGCGCATCACCTAAAGCGGTTTTGATGGCTATTGCTGTTGCCGCATCTTGCGCATTTGCATCTCCCGTCGGCACACCTCCTAATACATTGGTACTCGGTCCTGGTGGCTACAAGTTTATGGATTATGGCAAAGCAGGAACGGGTTTAGTTATAGTTTCTTTTATAGTATCATTGATTGTAATTCCTATGGTGTGGCCTTTTTTCCCAGGTAAATAAAAGCAATTTTTTTGTTTTTAGTGCTTTGCTTTAACGTATATTAAATATTGTA
>JAAYAE010000093.1 GCA_012719555.1 Acholeplasmataceae bacterium
ATCTGCGGTGAAAAAACCAAGTTGAAGCGAAGTTATTGCCGACAATCTATGAAATTTAAAGGCGAAAACGAATTTATAAATGTTTGGTTGGAAAATGGAGTTGCTGTTTTTAATGATACCATTATTTATCAAAGTGACCTATATATAACTTACAATGCTAAGTCTATTGATAAAGCAGAAAAGCTGGTTAAAGCACTTTTAGAAGCTGTACCGTTTATATTAGTGGAACCTGATATGTATGAACGCATTAAACAAATGCAGGGGTCTTTTGATCCGTTGGCTTTGCCTGCTTACAAGAATGCGAATATAAATAATGGCCTACTTTGTCATTTGTGCTGGCAGATTTATGCTGTTAGTGCTGCTTGGGCAAAGTTTTTAGAGAATCCATTGGAGCGGGTAGCTTTGCGCCAGTTGCGGGTTAAAATAAGAAGATTGCGTTCTTGTTTATCTTTTTTTAAACCAGCTTTAAAAGTTGTTGAATGTATAGAGTGGCAAAGTAAATTGCGTGCTCAAGGTGAAGAGCTAAGTCGGTTGCGTGAGTTAGACGTAGTATTTATGAGCTTGACCAGAATGGGAAATGTTGGTAACGAAGCAGCTAAAAAAAGCAGTCATTTAGGAGAGCTTTTTATTAGAGCTAGAGATGAAGAAATGTTACGGATTCGTACACAATTATCCTTAGCAGCGATGACTTTAGAGCTTGTTCATTTATTGTTTTGGTTGCAGAATAGGCCGGTAACACAGAACTATAGTGCTAAGTCGCTGAAAAAATTCCTCTATGAGAGGGTTGATCAATGGAGCAATAATATTATGGCGCTTACTGAACGCTATCCTGAATTTTCAGATATGCAGGCAGCGCATAAAATAAGAATAAAAGTAAAGCGGTTTCGTTATGCACTTATGTGTTTTCCGGAAGTGAACAAAGGTGCGGGAAATATGTTGCGTAGATTGAAGCGTTTGCAAGATATGTTAGGTTTTCTTCATGATGATTATGTTAATGGACACTTGGCAGAGGCTATAATAACAGAAGAAGATGATGATGAGCTGCATTATGAGGCAGCAGTATTTACGGGCTGGGAAAGCGCAAAAGTAGAAGCGTCCATAAATGGGTTAAAATATTTATGGGAAGATTTCTGCGATGAGCTTAAAGTCTGGAAAAAATAACACTTTACTGAGGGGAAGGTAAAAGATGACAGATTTGAATGGTACATTAGTTGCAATTAGTGGTTTGGTGTGGGGGATACCCCTATTGGTTTTACTGGTAGGAACAGGAATTTTTTTGACTGTCAAGTTACGTTTACTGCAAGTTAGGAAATTGGTTACTGGTTTTAAGATTGCGTTTATGCCTAGTGATTGTAAGGACAGTGAGGGAGATATTTCACAGTTTCAGGCCCTAATGACGGCACTGGCTGCTACTATCGGCACAGGCAATATTGTCGGCGTAGCTACCGCTGTTGTAGCTGGGGGACCGGGTGCGCTTTTTTGGATGTGGGCATCAGCCTTTTTTGGAATGGCAACTAAATACGCAGAGGCAATTTTGGCAGTACGCTTCAGAGAACGCAAAGCTAACGGTTCAATGGCCGGAGGACCTATGTACTATATAAAAAATGGTATGCAGTGCAAATGGTTGGCGGCAGTTTTTGCTTTTTTTGGTGCTTTTGCTGCTTTTGGTATTGGTAATATGGTTCAATCTAATGCAGTAGCACTAGTAGTTAAAGAGAATTTCGGCGTACCTGCAATTTACACCGGTGCTATTCTTACTGTGTTTACAGCGATGGTTATATTAGGTGGCATTAAGGGTATTGGTAAAGCTACAGGAATTATAGTTCCAGCCATGGCTACATTTTATTTGGTTGGTGGTCTAATTATTATTTTTATGAATCTCGATAAGATACCTGCAACCTTTGCCATAATTTTTGGAGATGCTTTTACCGGACACGCAGTGGCTGGTGGTGCATTGGGGACGGTTATTCGTTTTGGAGTTTCCAGGGGAGTTTTTTCAAATGAGGCGGGACTTGGTTCAGCACCTATTGCAGCGGCTGCTGCCAAAACTGATATGCCGGGTAGACAAGCGCTTGTATCAATGCTGGGTACATTTTTGGATACTATTATTGTATGTTCAGTAACTGGGTTGGTGGTTGTTATGAGTGGATTGTGGAAAGATGGTGCTGCTAACGGTGCGGCACTTACTAGTCAGGCTTTTAACAGTTTTTTACCAAATGTTGGCAACAACATTGTGGCAATTGGGTTAATATTTTTTGCTTATTCTACCATTTTAGGCTGGTGTTATTATGGGGAAAAATGTTTTGAATATTTAGCAGGTGAAAAAGTTATCATGGGTTACCGCATAGTTTATACACTGGCAGTTTTTATTGGTTCAATAAGTAGCTTGAGTGTAGTTTGGAATCTGGCAGACATTTTTAATGGACTTATGGCTCTTCCAAATTTAATTGCTATTGTTGTTTTGTCTGGAGTTGTATTTGAAGAAACGAGGGCTTTTGAAATAAAATTGCAGGAAGAAAAAGAGAATAAG
>JAAYAE010000094.1 GCA_012719555.1 Acholeplasmataceae bacterium
GCCGGCGGCTTCGACGTAATATCATAAACTATTCTATTTACTCCCGGTACTTCATTAACAATCCTCCGGGAAACAATGTCTAAAACTTCATAGGGTATATGTGCCCAGTCGCTAGTCATACCATCAGTACTGGTTACTGCTCTTAGTGCCACTGTATTGCTATAGGTTCTAAAGTCGCCCATAACACCAACACTGCGAATATTAGGCAAGCAGGCAAAATATTGCCAAATCTTTCTTTCTAGGCCGGCATTAGCAACTTCCTCACGGAAAATCGCATCAGCTTCGCGGACTATGGACAGTTTTTCCGGAGTAATGTCTCCCAACACACGGATAGCAAGACCGGGGCCCGGGAAAGGTTGACGCCAAACTAATTCAGAAGGTATGCCCAGCTCTTCGCCAACTGCACGTACCTCATCTTTGAATAACTCACGCAAAGGCTCAATAAGTTTAAGGTCCATATCTTTAGGCAAGCCGCCAACATTATGATGACTCTTAATAGTAGCTGAAGTTCCTGTTCCACTTTCAACTACGTCAGGATAAATAGTTCCTTGGACAAGGTAATCTACCTTACCAACCTTCCTAGACTCTTCTTCAAATACGCGAATAAATTCTTCACCTATAATTTTACGTTTCGTTTCCGGGTCGCTAACACCTGCTAACTTACCCAAAAATCTATCTTGAGCATTAACACGAATTAAATTCATGTCAAATTTTTCTTTACAAACTGCCTCTACCTGGTCTCCCTCGTTTTTACGCAAAAGGCCGTGGTCTACAAATACGCAGGTAAGCTGCTTACCTACTGCCTTATGTATCAGCACTGCGGCAACAGTGGAGTCCACCCCACCGGACAAGGCACAAAGTACATTCTTGTCACCGACTTTTTCCTTTATCTCGGCAATCTTAGTTTGGGCAAAAGATTACATAGTCCAATCTCCCTTAAGTCCACATATTTCAAATAAGAAGTTGGACAACATCTTTCTGCCAAAAGGAGTATGCTCTACTTCCGGATGGAATTGCACTCCATAAAGTCTGCGCTCATCATTTACCATAGCTGCTACCGGACATTCATCAGTTAACGATACTACTTTAAACCCGATTGGAGCTTCTTCAACATAGTCACAATGACTCATCCAGCAGATATTTCTCTCTTCTAGCCCATTAAACAATACACAATCCGGCTGTAACATTACGCTGGTTTTACCATACTCGCTGATGCCAGCGCTGGCAACCTTGCCACCCAAGGTTTGAGCCATAAATTGATGCCCATAGCAAATGCCCAAAATTGGCACTCCCATATCAAAAATAGCTGCATCCACCTTTGGAGTATTCTCAGCATACACGCTATTAGGGCCACCGGAAAATATAATGGCTTGAGGATTCTTAGCTTTAATTTTCTCTAACGTATAGGTATAGGGAATAATCTCACAATATACACCACACTCGCGCACTCTTCTTGCAATAAGCTGACTATACTGGCCACCAAAATCAATAACCAGAACC
>JAAYAE010000095.1 GCA_012719555.1 Acholeplasmataceae bacterium
ATTCATGAATGATATATAATGTTTTTAATTCAACAAAATGTTTTAGGGAGGAGTAATCAAATGTCAGTAGGAAATCGTGTATATTTAAAAAAACCAGTGGTTGAACAAGCATTAGTGAATGGATTTTCCAGTATCCCAACGGCCAACATTGCAGATTGTATGGGAAGGTCTTGCGCTCTGGATCCCAGAGTACGATTGTTATCGTCGCCTAAGCAAGCGATAACAGTTGGTGTGGCCTTAACAGTTAAATCTCGATCTGGTGATAACCTAATGATTCATAAGGCATTAGATATTGCAGAACCAGGAGACGTTATTGTAGTTTCTAACGAGGGCGGCATTTTAAACAGAAGTTTAATGGGAGAAATAATGTTTACCTATGCCGGCTACAAGAAAATCACAGGTATCGTACTTGATGGGCCTATCCGCGATATTGATGCGGCATCTGCAATAAATTACCCTATCTATGGAACGGGGACAACCCCTGGAGGTCCGTATAAAGAAGGACCGGGTGAAATAAATGTTCCTATATCATGTGGAGGTATCAGCATTAATCCCGGTGATATTATTGTAATGGATGCAGATGGTGTAATTGTTATCCCCTTGGCGGATGCAGTGGATGTTTTGAGATCAGCTAGTGCTTTTCAAGAACAGGACGTTGCAAAAGTTTTGGCAGCGGCTAACGGTACAGCTAAACGGGAATGGGTGGATAAAAAATTAGCAGAGAAAGAAATAGAAATAATAAATGGTTGTTATAAGGACTGACTTTAAGATTGAAGAGGGGGATTCACATGTACAATTTTTTGATGGGAAAGAAGTATCTGCCATATCGCATTGCTTTGGGATTTATATTAGGCATTATTGTCGGGCTGTTCTTTTATGACTTTTCTCTTTGGATTAAACCTGCGGGAACACTATTTATGAATCTGATTAAAATGCTAATTGTTCCCGTTATATTTTTTAGTGTTACAAGCGGTATAGCCGCTATTGGTGATGTACAAAAGCTAAAACGTGTTGGTGGTAAGGTTGTTTTGGTTTATGTAGCAATGACGGTTTTAGCATGCTTAATAGGTATTGTATTGGTAAATATTGTGCATCCTGGTGCTAATTTTGATTTGACGGGAATGAAGGATTTTGACCCTTCCAAAGTAAAAGCTCCAAATTTTGGCGATTTCTTGTTTAATATGGTGCCGACGAATATTGTGGACTCTATGGTTAAGGGAGATATTATGCAATTAATTTTTTTCACAGTTCTTTTTGGTATAGCGCTAGTATATATTGGTGATAAGGCAAAGCGTGTAGTACAGGTTTGCAGCGAGATTGCTAGTGTTATTTACAAAATGTTAGATATTATCATGCTGTATGCGCCATTGGGCGTATTTGCATTGATGGCAAATACCACAGCTGTATATGGTTCACAATTATTTGGAGTTTTAGCAAAATTTGTTTTTACTGATTGGGTAGGGTGTTTTGTCATTTGGTCAGTTTTGAGCGGAGCAACTTATGTTTATACAAAGGTGGATTATATGCGCTTTTGCAAAGCAATGATACCAATTTGGGTTAATACTGTAGCAACGAATTCAAGTGCAGGTACTATTCCCATCACGTTGAATGTTGTAACTGAAAAATTGAAGATCCCAATGAGCATTGCTTCATTTTCTATTCCTCTAGGGGCAACAATTAATCTAACAGGTGCTGCTTTGTACAAGACAATTCTGGCTTTTTTTGTGGCAGAAATATATGGTTTAACGCTAACGCTCGACCAGATACTTATGGTTATTATGATTTCTACAATTATGTCCATAGCAGCTCCGGGTATTCCTGGAGGAGGCATTGTAACAGGAGCCATTTTCTTAAATTTATTGGGATTACCAATGGATATGATGGGGCCTATTGCCGGTATGTATAGACTGATTGACATGTCACACACTACAGTGAATGTATCTGGAGATGTTTTAGGGACTATGCTCGTGGCAAAAAATGAAAAATTATGGACCGGTTCTGATTTTAACAATGCTATAGAAGAATAGATATAAGGGAGAGAGTATTATGTTAGCAAAAAGAATGAGTAATTTTTCGGGGTCTCCAACATCAGCGTTAATTGCACGTGTAGCTGAATTACGGGCTGAGGGCAAAAATATAATTTCTTTAAATGTTGGTGAACCTGATTTTGGAACTCCTGATTATATTAAAGTTGCAGGGATTAAGGCAATTGTAGATAATTTCACAAAATATACAGCGGGTACAGGAATTATAGATTTGCGGAAAGCAATCTCGGCAAAGCTGAAAGCCGATAATGGTGTAGAATATGAAACTAACGAGATTTGCGTTACTGTAGGGGCAAAACAGGCTATTTTTAACGCTGTTATGGCTATTGCGGGCGAAGGCGACGAAGTAATACTGCCAATACCGTGCTGGGTAAGCTATACGGAGATAATTAAATTAGCAGGTGCAACTCCTGTATTTGTTAAGGTGAAAAATGATGAAGGTTTTGCTTTAGATTTGGAGGCCATTGAAGCTGCCATCACGCCAAAAACTCGTGGTATAATTATTTGTACACCTAATAACCCTACGGGAGCAGTTTATACCGAAGAAAGTTTGAGAAAATTAGCAGAGTTGGCTGTAAAGCATGATTTCTACGTTATTTCTGATGAAATTTATGAAAAACTAATTTATGACGGAGAAAAACATTTTTCTTTAGCGTCAATTTCACAAGAAGTTAAGGAACACACGGTTACTATTAATGGATGTTCAAAAGCTTATGCTATGACAGGATGGCGCCTAGGATATTTGGCAGCAACTAAAGAATTTGTTAGTGGAATAGGGAAAATTCAGAGCCAAACAACTTCAGCGGCTAGTGCTATTTCTCAAAAAGCAGCCGTGGCGGCCTTGACCGGACCGCAACATGATTTAGCCGTTATGGTAGCAGAATTTGATAAAAGACGTAAATATGTAATGGAAAGGTTAAATGCAATTAAAGGCGTGAGTTGTTCCATGCCCAAAGGCGCATTTTATATCTTGCCGGATATTTCATTTTATTTAGGCTCGACATCAGATGAGGGAATCAAGATCAATGATGCTAAAGATTTTGCTAAATTTGTTCTTGAAAAGGAACAAGTAGC
Source organism: Acholeplasmataceae bacterium (assembly GCA_012719555.1). GTDB lineage: Bacteria > Bacillota > Negativicutes > Acidaminococcales > Acidaminococcaceae > JAAYAE01. The sequence continues at coordinate 3,120 of JAAYAE010000095.1, forward strand.
TCTAGTACCTGGAGAAGCCTTTAACATTGAGGGACGAATTCGTATATCATATTCTAATTCTATGGAAAATCTATGTGAGGCAATAAATAGATTGGAACATGCATTTTCGTTATTACGAGCATAAACTTGCCCTCATATAAGCTGCTAACACAAGTAATAATTACTGTGTTAGCAGCTATTTTTATTGCCCAAATTGCTTAAATAAACTATAATATGAAATATAATGCAAGGGAAAGATGTGGCGCGATGGAATCTATAGCAAAGAAAATACAGGGACTTACTCTTAGCAAAACAGAAAAAAAAATAGCAGACTATATCCTGGAAAATGAAGATGTTTTAGGCATCAAGACTGCTACTGATTTGGCCTTGGAAATTGGAGTTAGTGATACATCGATAATTCGATTTTTAAGGACATTAGGATTTTCCGGTTATGGAGAGTTCAAACGTATTATGTCTAAGCGTATGCTACAGCAGTACAACACGTCAATGTTATCTAGTGAAAAATATATAAAAACAAGAGAGTTTGTTGATAAAAAGAATGTTTTAGTTGATGTGGTAAAATGTGCAGTAGACAATATGGAGTTAACTGTGCAGAATACGTCCATAGATACTATACGTGGAATTGCAGACTGTTTGATAAAAAGTAAAAGAAAATACATTTTTGCCTTTAGAGGAACAGCTTGTTGTGCAGATTACATGTATAGAAAGTTAATATATTTTCTTCCTGATGTTTTTTGTTGCGAGAGCGCAGATAGTTCGGCATTGGAGAGAATGGTTGATATTACTGCCGGAGATTGTGTGCTTTTGTATAGTTTTCCTCGCTATTCGGAAATCAACTATTCTATTCTTGAATTGGCAAAGGAACATGGGGCAAAAGTTATAGTTGTTACTGATAAGGTAACGTCACCATTAGCTGTTTATGCTGATTATTTACTTACAGCATCCATAAATGGCTTAGGGTTTACAAATTCTTATGTAGTACCTATGTGCTTATCAGAAGCAATATTGTTGCTGGTCAGCAAACACGGTAGCAAAAATAAAAATAATCGTGCCACAAAAATAGATGAATATTTAGATAAACATTCCTTGTATTAGTGCACAAATAACAGTATTTTATATTACACCTTGTCTTTCTATGATTGAGTTTATAATGTCAAAGTGTTATACTTAAGCCAAGTAAATTTGTTAATGGAGGATGATAATATGCCGGCTTTTGCAAACCCATTCCAAGGGAACGTTGAAAGAAAGTTAACAAAAGAAGAATTGATTCAAGCTGTTAGGCTAGATATCGCAGGAGAACTTGAGGCAATATATCTTTATGATGCTCATGTTCAAGCTACCGATGATGAAATAGCTAAAAAAGTTATTTCGGATATTCGAGATGAGGAAAAGGCACATGTAGGGGAATTGATGACTTTGCTGAGAATTCTTGATCCTCAGGAAGCCGAACACTTCATGTCAGGTGAACAAGAAGTTAAAGAGATGCTTGCAGAGTTGGAAGCAACATCTAAGGATAAAGTATATGCTGAAGTTGCAAAGACTGCGGATACAATCGGCAGTCTTATGAAATAGAACTAAAAAGGGGGAATTCTTAATGAGCTATTTAGCGAGAGAAGCATCCAATCTTTCGGAGGATTTTTGGGCAGAACTTGATGCTGCTGTTGTATCTGCTGCAAAGAAAGTTTTAACAGGCAGAAGATTTTTACATCTTTTTGGGCCTTTAGGTATAGGAACTGACAGCGTAGCTGTTGATGACGCTGATCAACTTAGTGAACAGGCAGAAGATGGATTACTTGTTACGGCGGGTAGAAAATATGTGCAAATACCCATGATTTATGATGATTTTAAAATTTTTGCCAAAGATTTGGAAAGTTCTAAAAAGGCAGGATTTCCTATAGATTTTTCTAAGGCAATTGCGTCTGCCTCGATTTGTGCATTTAAAGAAGATAAATTGATATACTTTGGTAATCAAGCGTTAGGCTATACAGGCCTTATGACGGCTGGCGGTGCAAATAAAATAAACAAAAAAGACTGGAGCAAGGGAGAGAATGCTTTTGCCGATGTTGCTGCTTCTATTGAAATGCTCATGGCAAAAAGCATCTATGGAACTTATTCTCTTGTTGTAAGTCCTGATCTTTATTTACAGATGCAGCGTTTACAAGCAGGAACAGGGTTGCTTGAGGTTGAACGTGTGGAAAAATTGGTCGATGGGCATCTTTATAAGACACCTGTTCTCGGTAAAGAAAAAGCAGTGCTTGTATGTTCCGAGGCAACCAACATGGATCTGGTTGTTGGACAGGATATGGCTGCAGCTTATCTTGAACAGACCGAACTTAATCACAGCTTCAGAATTCTTGAGACAGCATTTCCTCGTATTAAACGGGAACAAGCAATAGTTGTTTTTGGGTAATGTATGTCACAGCATTAAGAGTGCTGATATGTAAGGATAGATTTGTTTTTGTGAGTAAAAATTTGTTATAAAAAATAAAACATAGAAAAAATTATAATGTTACCTCCAGAGTGGACAGTGAAAAAAACATTGTTTACTTCTGGAGGTTTTGTTTATCACAAACCGCCATATACAAGGTTAGCCGAGACTATTATGTTTTTTGGCGTTTTATAGGCAGATTCTTAACGTATGTAAAACATTTTTTATTTACACTAATCTGTGATAAA